>JBBRGM010000449.1:0-4235 GCA_038240725.1 Burkholderiales bacterium
CCGGTCCCTCTATAGAGACGACAGATTATTGGGTTGCGTCAGGTGCGGCGTCTGCATCGTTGCGCTCCTCGCCAAGGTACCTACCTTGGCTTCGCCGCGACGCCTCGCATCCATCCGCACCTGACGCAACGCGCGTCGCAACACTTGTTCAGAGCTTCCTTAACTCGGTAGATTGAATTTTCATCGAGATATTGCAGAGGCACGAGGGCATCGTCGTCGAGACTCGCCGAGCCCGCCCTGCTGCGAAATCTACGAAACGCTAACCGCTCTGCGGCGCCTGCACCGCGATGCCGAGCCGTTGCAGCAGCCCGCGCAGCGCCTGGGCGAAGGCGCCGGCGCCGGGCTCATCGCCGTGAATGCACACCGTGTCCGCTTCGATAGCAACGTCGCTGCCGTCGAGCGCGCGAACCTTACCCTCGCAGATCATGCGCTCGACTTGCGCGAGCGCGGCGTCGACGTCGTGAATCATCGCGTTTGCTTTCGAGCGCGGCGTCAAGCTGCCGTCGCTTTGATAGGTGCGATCGGCGAACACTTCGTTGGCCACCGTGAGCCCGGCATCGCGGCCCTCTTGGATCAACTGGCTGCCGGCAAGCCCATAGAGCACAAGTGCAGGATCGAAGTCGTATACCGCTTTCGCGATCCCTCGCGCGAGCGCCGCATCTTTCGCTGCCATGTTGTACAGCGCGCCGTGCGCCTTCACGTGCGACAAGCGCCCGTTTTGCACGCGGCAAAATGCACTGAGCGCGCCGACTTGATAAAGCACGAGGTCATACGCCTCATCCGGTGAAATTTGCATCGTGCGGCGGCCGAAACCCTGCAGGTCCGGCAGCGACGGATGCGCACCGGTCGCGACGCCGTGCTTGGTTGCCGCCGCAACGGTGCGATGAATTACGCGTGGATCGCCAGCGTGAAATCCGCAGGCGATATTGGCCGAGCTGACATGCGCCAGCACGACTTCATCGGCGCCCATGTTCCAGGCGCCAAAGCTCTCGCCCATATCGCAATTGAGATCGATCGATCGTTTCATGCCGTCATCCGCATTTGCAAGGCTTCGCGCATCAGCGCGATCTCGCGCTCGCGCTGAAGATAGAGCTTCTGACTCTCTTCCAAGGTTACCGGCTCGAAGCGGACCGTGTCACCCGGCGGTAACTGCGCTAGCAGCGGCAAGTCGACGCTGATCACCTCGCCGATGCGCGGGTAACCGCCGGTGGTATGCCGATTCGCCATCAGCACGATCGGGCTGCCATCGGGCGGCACTTGAATGCTGCCGAAAGTCACCGCTTCCGACAAGATCTCAGCCGGCTGTTCCAGTTGCAACACCGGTCCCTGCAGGCGATAACCCATGCGATCGGAGTTCGACGCGATCCGGAACTCTGCGGTGCAGAACTGCTGTTGGCTATCCTCGATAAAACGCTGCCAATGACGCCCGGGTATGAAGCGAATGCGATGGTGATCGTGCGTCAGAAATGCAGAGTTCGCGGTTACCGACCATTTCGTGCTGACAAACATCTGGCCGTCGGAGAAACCTTTGCGCAGACCCGGATAGATCGCCGTTGAGCCGATACCGGTATCGAGCGCGTCGCCGCGCTTGAGCGCGCGGCCTTTGAAACCGCCGACGCTGGCGCGCAAGTACGTGCTCCTGCTGCCCATCACCTGCGGCACGTCGATGCCGCCGTTCACCGCAACGTACGCGCGACAGCCAAGACGCCGCGCGCCGAAGTCCAGCAAGCTGCCCGCCTTCACCATTACCGGACGCGACAACGGCACGGCGCGGCCCGCGATGGTCGGCGTCAAGTCGCCGCCGCAGATTGCGATCAACGTCGCCTCGGTGAATTCCAGACACGGACCGGCGAGCGTCAGCTCGAGACTCGCATCGTCCTCGGAATTGTTCACCAGCAGATTTGCAAGCCGATGCGAATATTCGTCCATCACGCCGCCCACTGGTACCCCGAAGCGTTGATAACCGTAGCGGCCGCGATCTTGCACCGTGGTGAGAATTCCCGCGCGATGGACTTTCAGCGCCATCGGCCTTCCCGCAGTAGCCGCTGAAATTCTTCCGGCGACACCGGTATGAACCGCACGCGATCGCCCATCGAGAACGGCGTCGGCGGTTCTGTCGACGGATCGAACAGGCGCACCGGCGAGCGGCCGATGAGCTGCCAGCCGCCCGGTAAATCGAGCGGATACACGCCGGTCAGCTCGCCGCCGATGCCGACGCTGCCTGCGGGAACGTTGGTGCGCGGAGACGCACGGCGCGGCGTCGCAAGCCGCGGATCCAACCCGGCGAGATAGGCAAAACCGGGCGCGAAACCCAGCATCTGCACCCGGTACAAGGGCTCACTGTGCAAGGCGATGACTTCATCCGCCGTCAGTCCGCGCGCAGCCGCGAGCGATTCCAGGTCTTCGCCGAACGCGCCGCCATAGCACACCGGCACTTCGAATGTGGTCGCCGACGGCGCCTCGCGCGTCTCCAGTCCCTGCAAACGTTGCGTGATCTGCGCGGCCAGCGCGGCGTAGGGACTTATTTCGGCTTCGCCGTTTTCCACATCACGCGGATCGTAGTGCAGCGCGACCGTGCATACGGCCGGGACGACGTCGAGCACCCCCGGCAGCGACTTGCCCAGGAAATGTTCGCTGACCGTTCGCACCCGCAATGCCGTCGCTTCGGATGCATCTTCACCGAGCTCGACGACGACGACCCGGTCGCCGAGCGGATACAGGCGCGCCTGGGATTGCACCGGTTCAGACATAGGCAGACGATTGCTGTTTCACATGCACGATTCTAGGCAAGGTCCGATCGATGCGCACGCAAAGGCGACCGTGGTCGTCGGCAGGCAGCGGTCGAAGTGCGGGCCGAGGGACAAGCGACGCAGGCCGACAGTATCGTAAACTGGTGCTGCGGTTACATGGTGGCGAATGCAATTCACAATCGATTCGATCGCCGTCTGCGACGACAAGCAACAGCAACGATCGAAGCAACGCGGCTAGGGGATGCATAGCGATGATACGAACTTGCACCGATCACGACCTGCGCGATATTTTCGATGTCATCAACGATGCCGCCATGGCCTATCGCAGCGTCATTCCCGCCGAGCATTGGCAGGACACCTATATGCCGATCGACGCGCTGAAGCAGGAGATCGGCGGCGGCGTGCGGTTCTGGGGCTTCATGCTCAACCAGCAACTGGTCGGCGTCATCGGCATGCAGGACCGGACGGATGCGACGCTCATTCGCCACGCTTACGTCCGCACCGAATATCGCAACCAAGGCATCGGCGGTCAGCTGCTCGCCGAGCTGCGCGCGCACTCGCGATTTCCGCTGATGGCCGGCACCTGGGCTGCCGCGCGCTGGGCGATCGCGTTCTACCGCAAGCATGGCTTCCAGCAAGTGTCGCCGACCGCCGGCGAGAAACTATTGCGCAAATACTGGACGGTGTCGCCATCGCAAATGAAGTCGTCCGTGGTGATGGTGGAGACCGATCCTGCGCGGTTCGAAAAGTAATTCGACGCGCACAACGATTGTTCAGCGTTCACCGACCGTGTGCTCGTTCGCCGCACTCGCTTCAGCGCGAGAAATCGACCAGCGTAGCTTCCAGGTCAGTGCGATAGCCGACCCGCCAGCCGAGCGCGGTAGAAAACAAGAACTCGTAGGTACGCGGTTTGCCCCTGCTTCGCTTGATCGCTGTACGGATGCGGAACACCTCGCCGACGCTTTGGCCGTTCGCCGATTTGAAGTCGGCGAGGCGCTCGATGACTTCGTACTTCTCTTCGATGCTCTCTTCGTAGTCGGCAAATCCGCTTTCCGTTTCGCTCTCGCTGCCTTGTATTTTGTAGCGCAGCGCGAGCTCGTTGCCCACCTTGAGTGGAAACAGCTGGCCTGATGCCTCGCCGCTCGAGATTTCTCGTCGCGATTTACCGCCGGTCAAACCCGCGCAGTCGGGCGACCACATCTGACCGGCCTCGAGCAAAGTCAGAAAGCCGCCAACCGCAACCGCTTCGTTACGGATCAGCAGACTGCACTGACCCTTGGAAACGCTGTATGCCGTCTCTTCGAGAAACTGCGCGTAACCATCCTTGCTGGCTTTCAGCGTCTCCGTTGAAATGCCGACTTCCTTGTTCGTCTTCGCGGTACGAACGCGGAATCGCAGTTGCTTTGCCGTCGGCGGCGGCGCACCCAGGCTTGCCAAAGCGGCCGTGCCTGCACGCACCTCCGATAATCCTGGACTGCCCACGAA
>JBBRGM010000450.1:0-4222 GCA_038240725.1 Burkholderiales bacterium
TGGGAGCTCAACGAAGCGTTCGCCGTGCAGGTGATCTACTGCCGCGACAAGCTCGGCATTCCGAACGATCGTTTGAACGTCGACGGCGGCGCAATTGCGATCGGACATCCATACGGCGTAACGGGCAGCCGTCTTGTTGGACACGCGTTGATCGAAGGCAAACGGCGCGGTGTAAAGTACGTCGTCGTGACGATGTGCGTCGGCGGCGGGATGGGCGCTGCGGGGCTGTTCGAAGTCGCGTAGTTGCGAGCGCCGTTTTCTCGAGCCTTGGCCGGCTCTGCAATGTGTGTTGCCGAAAATAAACTTAGGCGCTGAGCATGGACGAGATGCCCGACGACGATTGGCCTTCGCCCTTGACTGAACCGCTGCCCGAACCGCCGGTTGAACCGATTCGGCCGCTGGTCGAAGAAGCGCGCTGGTCATCGGCACCGATGGCCGAGCAGTTGCTGCACGACAGCCAGGCGTTCTACGCCGACTGGTCAGCGTTACATGCGTCGCCGCCTTACGCGATCTATCACTACACCGACGCGGCCGGGCTTACCGATATTCTCGAGTCCGGGCTGTTGCGCGCGAGCGATCTGCTGTATCTCAACGGCTCGCGCGAGATGCGCTATACCTATCGGCTGATTCGCGAGCAGTTGCGGACGCGATGGTCGGCTGCCGATCCGGTGCTCGGGGAGTTCTGCGTGCAGGCCGAAACGGCGCTCGATCCGCGCAACTGGGATCGCAATCTGTTTCTCGCATGCTTCTGCGAGGACGGCGACGCGCTCACGCAATGGCGTGCGCACAGTCGCGAGGGTGGCTACGCGCTAGGTTTGCGCACGATCGCTCTCGACAGCGTCGGCGTGCGCAACCATCGTGCGGCGTTAAGGCGGGTCATCTATTCGGTCGATCGTCAGAAGGCGTTGATCGAGCGCATGCTCGATCGCGCAACGAACGTGGCGCGCCAGGTCGCGGTCCAGCCCGCTGCAGAGCAAGACGCTGCGAGCGTGACGCTGTTCGAATTTCTCGCCGATCATGCGCTCGAGCTCGCTGCATGCTTCAAGGCGCCGGCGTTTCAGCAGGAGGCCGAGTGGCGTCTCGCGGTCGCGCTGGACACGAGCTTCGCAGGTGAGGGCACCTGGCAAGTCAAGTTCAATGTCGAAGCCGGGCATCCGGTGGCCTACGTCGAACTCGATATCTCACCGAAGGCAGGCAGCAGCAAGTCGCCGGTTGCCGAGGTGGTGTGCGGCACGCTCGATCGCGGCACGCTCGCCATGCGATCGATCGGGCTGTTGCTTAAAAGCCGCGGCAACGCCAGCGCGCGAGTGCGCGAGTGCGCTCGTCGACGTTGAGACCATCCGATTGATCTACACCGTTCGCATTTCCTGGAGTTGTTGAACATGAGTGTCCGCGATTTGTTGTCGCTCGACGGCAGAGTTGCCATCGTTACCGGAGGTTCACGCGGGCTGGGTCTGCAGATCGCAGAAGCATTGGGCGAAATGGGTGCGATGATTGCGATCACCGCGCGCAAACAATCCGAGCTCGATCAAGCGGCGTCGCACTTGCGCTCGGAAGGCGTCGAAGTGATGACCATCGCGTGCGATCTGCAGGACATGACCGCAGCGCAAGCCTTGCCGGCAAAGGTAATGGCGAAATGGAATCGCATCGACATCCTGGTCAACAACGCAGGCACGACGTGGGGTGCGGCGGCCGAAGAGCATCCGCTGGAGGCCTGGCAAAAGGTGATCAACTTGAATCTCACTGCCGTGTTCGCGCTGACGCAGGCGGTCGGCACAGCAGCGATGATCCCGGCACGCTACGGCCGCATCATCAATATCGCGTCGGTTGCCGGGATGCAGGGCACCGACGCGCGCTTCATGTCCACCGTTGCGTACAACACGAGCAAGGCGGGCGTGATTAACTTTACGCGGCAGATCGCGTCCGAGTGGGGGCGCTACGGCATCACGTCGAACGCGATCGCACCCGGTGTATTCCCGACAAAAATGGCGCGCGGCATGATCGATCGCTGCAACGATTTCATTCTCGATCGCACGCCGCTCGGCCGGCTCGGCGGCGAACAAGATCTCAAAGGCGCGGCGTTGCTGCTGGCTTCCGACGCCGGCGCCTACATCACCGGCCAGACTATCGCGGTCGACGGCGGCATGACGTCTATCTAGCCGCGACGCGAGAGATTGAGCGAGCCGCCCGGTGTAGACTGCAGTCGCTTTCTCAACTTCAAAACTTCCTATGACCAAAATCTTTTCTACCGGATTAGCCGGCGGAGTCACGGTACGCTCGGCGATCGTCGCGTCGGGCGCATTAATGGCGATCCTCGGCGTCGGTTGTGCTCACGCGGTGTGCCTGGTCGATCTCGACGGCACATGGCAGCAGACACATACGCTCATCCAGGGCAACAAGCTTCGCGACGACTCGCAGGCGTGGACGTTCAAGCCGAAGGGCGTGATGCAATTTACCAAGACCAAACCACCGCTCAGCATCGCCGGCAGCTACAGTTGTCAGGGCAACATGATCTTCATCACCGGCCGTATGAACAACCAGTTCAAGATCATCGAGCATGGTCTCGACGACATGACTTGGGAGAGCGAGCGCGGCGGCACGATCTATGTGAGGCGGCCGGGCAAGTGACGCAGCGTTGCGAGATTGGAGTTGCGGCGAAAGCAAACGGTCGCCATGAGTGATACAGCGTTCGATATCTACATTCCGTTCGTCGACCATCTCGGCATTCAGCTGCTGAACAAAGAGAACGGTCACGTGACGATCCGGTTCGATCCGCGTCCCGAGCATTTCAACAGCTGGAAAACCGTGCACGGCGGCGTATTGATGACGTTGCTCGATGTCGCGTTGGGCAGCTCGTCACGCTCGCTGGATACGACATGCGTCGGTGCAACGACGGTGGAGCTCAAAGCAAACTTTTTGTCGGGCGCCGTGGGGACGGTGATCGGCGAAGGTCACGCACAGCGCGCCGGGCGCTCGCTGATTTTCTCGGAGGGCGAGCTGAAAACACCGGACGGCGTGCTGCTGGCGAAAGGCTCCGGCACGTTCAAGCTTCTCTACCCAGAACCAACGGAGTAATAGACGTGGCCCTCGATCCGCAGATGGAAATCGTTCTCGGCATGGCGAAGAAATCCGGCCTGCCGGAATTCTGGCAGCTCACGCCGGACCAGGCGCGCGAAGAATATTTGCGGCGCGTGCGTCGTCTCGAAGTCAAACAATCCATTCATCGCACGCAGGATCGCAGGCTGTCCGGCACCGCGAGCGATGTCGGCGTGCGCATCTACTGGCCGCGCGAGGCGAATGAAAACGAGAAGCTTCCCGTGCTGATGTGGTTTCACGGCGGCGGCTTCGTCGTCGGCAATCTCGATACGCACGATAGTGTCTGCAGAATGCTGGCGATCCAGGCGGACTGCATCGTCGTTGCGGTCGACTATCGTCTTGCACCGGAATATCAGTTTCCTGCAGGCGTGCAGGACAGTCTTGCCGCTGTGCGCTGGATGGCGCTGAATGCCGGCGAGATCGGCGGCGATCCGAAGCGCATCGCCGTGGGAGGCGACAGCGCGGGCGCCAATCTCGCAACCGTCGTCGCCGTTCTCGCGCGCGACGAAGGCCATCCGAATATCGTGTTCCAGTTACTTGTTTATCCGTGCACCGCACCCGAGCCGGAGACCGCTTCGCACCGCAAATTCGGCGAAGGCTACGTGCTCACCCGCAACACCATCGTCTGGTTCTACAAGCATTACCTAAAATCGCAGCGCGACAGCAACGATCCACGCTTCGCGCCGCTGCTCACCGACGACCTGTCGAAGCTGCCGCCCAGTTTGATCATCGTCGCCGGCTACGACCCGCTTCGCGACGAAGGTATCGAATACGCGAAGCGCCTGATCGAAGCCGGCAATCGCGTCGCGCTCATCAACTACGAAGGCATGACGCATGGGTTCTACTTGATGGGCGGGGTGGTGGAGGAGGCGAAGCGAGCGGTCGCGCAGTCGGCCGCGGCGCTGCGCGAAGCGTTCTCAAAGGCGGCGACTCAACAGCAGTGATCGGTGATCAGTGATCGGTTATTGCGCGCTCACCAGTGACCAGTGAGCATGGCGCGGAGCGCTAGTCGACGATCACAGATAGGGCGATTTGCAATGATACTTCGTACTCAGTGAACGGTTATCCGCAGTGGTCAGTGATCATTAATCACCGATCACCGATCACCGATCACCGATCACCGATC
>JBBRGM010000451.1:0-4218 GCA_038240725.1 Burkholderiales bacterium
GGACATGACGATGAAGCCTGGGCAGAAAACCGCCGCAGCGATCTGGTCTACGTCGGCGTCGACAATCCGCAGTAGCGTCCACTCGGCTCGCCGAGCGGGCGGTGCTGCATGACGAACCCCCCGCTCGAATTCAGCCATGGACTTGCACCAACTCCTTCGCATACCTCCACGCATCCAGTGCGCCGCGCTCGTCGCGCTGTGGATGGCGTTTGTGCCCGCTTACGCACAGCAGACGCCAGCCAATACGGGCACCGCGCAAACTAAACCCGCGCCCGCCGCCGGCGCGGATACGCGCAATCCCGGCGTCATTCAGCTATTGAACCAAGTCGAAGGTCTGCAAGCTGAGATCAACAAGCTGCATGGACAGATCGAAGTCCTCGGCAATGGTTTGGAAAACGCGCAGAAGCGCCAGCGCGACATGTATCTCGATCTCGACACGCGTCTTCGGCGAATCGAGCAGCAAGGTGGCGGCGCCGGCTCGCCACGCGCGGAAGGGCCACCGCCGCAGCAGAAACCAGAAGGGCCGCCGCAGCAGCGAGCCGAGGGGCCACCTGCGCAGCGAACCGACGCGGTGCCGAAGAGCGATGTGTCAGCGACCGCGTCTCCCGAGCTAGATACGCGGCTTAAGCGCCTCGAACAGCAGGCCGGTGGAGATAGCGCAAAGTCACGCGACGGCCCGAGCGATGTCGAGTCTCGAATCAAACGACTCGAGCAGCTGTTGGCTATTCAAGCAATGCAGTCGGGACAGCAAAGCGCCGGCACACCGCCAGCGGCTAATGCGGCGGTTGCGACCGCCACGCCTAGCGCTACCGTTAACGCGCCGACCTCTCCGACACGTCCGACACTGCCCACGCCACCAACCGCAACGGCTAACGCCACGACGAGTCCGAATGCGGACGCGGGCCCTGTGCGCAAAGCATACGACACCGGCCTGGCTGCTTATCGCGGTGGCGACTATCAAGGCGCAATCGCATCGTTCGACGGTATCGTGAAGCGCTATCCGCGCGACGCACTTGCGCCGAACGCGCAATATTGGATCGGGGACGCGTGGTTCAACTTGCGTGATTTCCGCTCGGCGGTAGCTGCGCAGCAAGCGCTCGTGATCAACTATCCCGACAGTCCGAAGATTCCGGACGCGTTGCTGAACTTGAGCAGCGCCTATGCCGCGTTAGGTGAAAGCGCGAACGCGCGCAAATCGCTAGAAGATCTCATCGCTCGCTTTCCGCAGAGCGACGCCGCGGAGAAGGGACGTCAACGACTCGCGCGCCTGAAGTAGAACTGAAATCAGCCCATCGGATGCTGGTATCTGTAGGTGCTCGTCTTTTAGCACTCTCATTAACGCCGCTAAACGGCGCCGTCGTATCGCGTCGAAGCACGTATCGTTGCTCATCCTTCGAGGTCACGGAAACAACGACGAGACAAATACTTAGATCGCATGTCTGCAGACGAGTTGGTTTGACACCCGCGAGCAGCCAACCGTAGAATGCGCGTTCTTTTTTCGGGCGGTTAGCTCAGCCGGTAGAGCAGCGGACTTTTAATCCGTTGGTCGCGAGTTCGAATCTCGCACCGCCTACCAATTAAATCAATCATCGGCTAAATCGATCATCGGCCGATCTGATGACTAGCTTTCAACCTCCCTTCGCTGCCAGCGTAATAAGCGGCTCGCATGACCTCGTCGTCGCACCCGGCCACGCCTATACCTGGCCCTCACGCCAGCAAACCAGACCGCTCAAAACTAGAAAAAATCGGCGATAGTTTCCGCAACAACGCAGATCGCAGATGAGATCGAAACCTGGAGCCCGGATTACAATCATTTCCGACCGCATTCATCGCCCGGTGACGTAGCGCCAGCCTCGTGCTTCAACTGACAGGCTCCTAACCACGGCGAAGGTGGTAATTGCCGGTAGCCGCCGCCGTAACGGTAGTTGTGCTCTTGCTAAGAACGTTTACTCGGTGCCCAGCGGCAAACGGTGTGGCGATTAGCGCCTGACTTGATATGCATCAACGCGTGGCATCAGGAGAACGCTAACCTCTTCTCATGAGAGCTCTGAGAGCCTCGGGTTTTTAGGGCAAGGATGAAAACTATCCTGGCGTTTGTCGCATGCTTCTCGGTACTGCATCGAACGGTCGACTATCGGTAACTGAATGCGGCGTGAAGTCGCTCTTGAACGATTTTTTTCCTTCAGTTACCGCGCAGTGTTCGATACCGCCGCACGTTTCGGTGAGCCAGTGTGCCGAGAGGCCCATTCACCGCTTCAACTCTCGAAGGAACCGATCATGAACTCCGTTCAATCGTCCACTAACCTAGCCGCCATAGGAACTACGGTGGCCGCCGCGGCAAACCCCGAGCACGGGTGGGAGGAGCAACTACGTGACGGCACGCCCGTGCTGGTCCGTCCGATTCACCCACACGACGTCGAACTCGAGCGCCGCTTCATCGAGGGCTTGTCGCCAACTTCGCGTCGCTTCCGCTTTCTTGACACGATGCGCTCTCCAAGTGAATCACTCCTCAGACAACTTACCGTCATCGACCCTTCCACCGACGCAGCATATGTCGCGCTGATTGGCCCGACTGGGCAAGAGCGCGAAATCGGGGTTGCTCGCTTCAGTGCACTGCCCGATGGACGTGACTGCGAGTTCGCGGTGACCGTTAGCGACGAGTGGCAGCACAAAGGGCTGGGGACGCTACTGATGCGACGTCTGATCGACGTTGCAAGGGCGCGCGGCATCGAAACGATGTATTCAAGTGACGCGGCGGACAACAGGTTGATGCGCGAATTCGCCGAGCACTTGCACTTTCAACACAAGCGTGACCCCGACGACTCCACTCTGGTGCGGTATAGCGTGGATTTGAGATTGGACCAGGGCCGTGAAGAGGGCGTGTAGAAGGTGAGCAAGGGCAGCGTTCACAACGCTTTTCTACCGTTCCAGGGCAAGCGCGATGCCTGCGGGCGAGAACGACCGCCGCAGCCACCTGGGTAGGCCGCCTTCTGCATCAGCCCGTGTCTATCCATATGCATCTCTTCGTCATATGCGCGCTTCCCAGGTCTTGATGCTGGGCTGACGTATTGGAGAAGCGTCCATGCTGGTCGTGTTTTATCACCAGTGGCGATAAGCTCGTCGTCGACGCTAATTCCATATGCGTACGCTGTCGACTCGACCGTGTGTCGCACGTCTACATAAACGTCCCGATACGACGTGCCCGCGCGAATGAATCCTAAGTACGATTTCCAGCCCCGGCGGAGCCGTTTTTTTCGAGCAAGCCCGCGGAATTCACGGAGACGTATGTGAATGGCAAGCGCGCAGTAGCAATCCTAATTGCCGCAATATGCCTCATCGGTATGGCAGGCCAAGCAGAAGCCAACCTGATCAAGTGGACGCTACCAGTCGCAACACCGTTTCAGTTCGGAGAGAGTCTCAGCGGGAACTTCACTCTGGATCAATCGGTACTGGGCAAGTTCATCGCGCACCCTAGTCCAGAGCCGATCTACCCGGTGGCAGGTTGGGAAATGAAATTTAGCGCCGGATCGAATCCGCATTTCCCGGCTGTCACGTTCAGCGACAAAGACACCGGGTGTTTGGTGGCTTGCGCGAGATTGTTGATCGGCGATCCGCATTGGTCGTACCTTGATTTTCGGACACCGCTTACGGCTGACAACACCTACTACGAACTCGTGCTGGTGATCGGACACGTCGCCTATGTGGGCGTACCGCTCAGCCATCTGGTGTTCCCTGCGGATGAGACGTTCGCAGTACTGGGCAGCACATATTCGATGACCACGATCGCGTTCGATCAGTACGTTCCGGCCAGCAACCTTGTCGTTGCCATCGGGGACAGCAACTACCTTCTCGCCGACGCGAACATTTTCTCCACCTAGATAGTCCCGGAACCTGCTGCGGCTGCGTTGCTCGCTATTAGTCTAGCTTGCGCGGCCTGTGTGGGGTACCTGCGTAATCGTTGAGTGGGCATACGGCAAACTCAAAGCTAAGGGGCCGCCATGGCGTGGCAGCGGCTAGTCTGCTTAGACGCGCGGGTTCGCGCAAAGGAACATTGCGCCAACCTAGTGGTCTATACAGAGAGAGAGTCACTGAAGCGTTTGCGAGGTCGATTAGCGACCGATTGGCACGATTGAGTTGAGATGAGCTAACTCAAGATTCCGAGCTTTCGGCCGTTAAGATAAGTATCCACTGTCGCAGCGAATCTTGGAGCCACGCACA
>JBBRGM010000452.1:0-4180 GCA_038240725.1 Burkholderiales bacterium
GGATTCAACGAATCGTTGAAGCATTTCGCTGCGTAGAGATTTGCGTCTCCACGACTGCGAAAATACATCGAGTCATGCGAGCGCGCAAGCGCCGGCGTCTCGAGAAAGTGACAGTATTGTGGCTGGGTAACGGTTCAAGCGATCGGCGACAGAGAAGCGGTGCGCGCCTTCTCGCGCGCAATGAGCCACGCGCTGAATTGGTCCGCCGCCAGCGGCTTACTGATCAGATAACCCTGGGCCTGATCGCAACCCAGCGCGGCAAGCAAGTCCATGGCGCTCTGCGTCTCGACACCTTCAGCGACCACTTCCATGCCCATGTTGTGGCCGAGCTCGATGGTCGAGCGCACGATGATGGCATCATCGTCGTCTTTCTCGATATTCATCACGAAGGTACGGTCGATCTTGAGCTCCTGCACGGGCAGCTTTTTCAAGTACGCGAGCGAGGAATAACCGGTACCGAAATCGTCGATCGACAAGCGCACGCCGAGCTTGTGCACGTGCTCGAGAACATCTTGCGCGCGGGCATGATCTTCCATCAACCCGTTCTCGGTAATTTCCAGACAGATGAGCTCAGGCGGCACGCCGTGATGTGCCAACTGTTTGGCGACGAACTCCGCCAGCTCGAGATTCATCAGATCGCGCGCCGAGATGTTGATCGATATCGCGATCGGCGATTTTTCGCGCTGCCACTGTCCCGCTTGCCGGATGCCTTCCTCGACCACCCAGCGCGTAACCTGCTTGATGTAGCCGGTCTGTTCCGCAAACAAAATGAAATCGAGTGGCGGGATAAATCCGCGCGTCGGATGAATCCAGCGAACCAGTGCTTCTGCGCGTTGCACAGAGCCGGTCTTGAGATCGACTTTGGGCTGATAGTAGAGCACCAGCTCGTTGCTCTCGACCGCGCGCCGGAGCTCACCGAGCAAAGACAGGTGGCTCGGGCGTCCGGTCTCGTAGCGCGGATCGTAGATCGCGTAGCCGGAGTTGTCTCGCTTCGCTTCGTACATCGCGACATCCGCATGCCGCAGCAGCATGCGCGGATCGGTTCCATGCTCCGGGCAGCTTGCCACACCGATGCTCGCGCCGACATCGACAGGCTGCCCTTCGAGCATAATTGGTTGCTCGAGCGTACGCAAAATGCGTTGGACGACGAGCTGGACGCCTTCATTGGTTACAGTCGGCAGCAATATGCCGAACTCATCGCCGCCCAGGCGCGCGACTGTGTCGGAATCGCGCAGCAGCGCTTGCAGTCGCCCGGCGACTTCTTTCAATACTTGATCGCCGGCGGTATGGCCGAGGCTGTCGTTAATGTACTTGAAACGATCGATGTCGAGCGAGAGCACCGATAGCATATTGCCGTTGCGCTGCGCGATCTTCACCGCTTGCAGCAGACGATCGTTGAACATCGCGCGGTTGGGCAGACTGGTCAGCGCGTCTTCGTACGCGAGTCGCAGGATCTCCGACTCGCGCCGGGAGATGCTGTCGAGCATGGTATTGAAACTCTCTGCAAGCTCGCCTACCTCATCGGTTTGATCGAGCGGCGGCGGCTTGGAATAGTCGCCGTCACGAATACGCCGTGCGTTCACGTTCAACCGGTTGAGCGGTCCGGTGATTCCACGTGCCAGAACCACACTTCCGAAAATGGATAGGATGATGCTGGCGATCGCAAGCGCGATCAGCATGATGCCGAGCTTGCGGAACGATGCCAGTCCCTCGTGCAGCGAAAGTTGCAGCACCGCCACCACCTGCCCGCTCGAGCTGTCGCTCAAAGTGGCGTCGAGGGTTTCGAACGGTTCTCCGTCGAGCGTCATCGCCGATTCGACATGCGCTCCGGTGGACTTGGCCATCGCGGTCAGCAACCCGTCCCGCATCGCTACCGGCAACGTCGAGGCGTTCAACGACCATTCGCGATTCGTACCGCGCGATAAAAACGACACGTGCATCCCGGTAATCGAGCGCAACGTGCTCACTTGCTTCTGGGCGATCATGAAGCCCATCGCGACCCAGGCGATGGGCACCGGCGCCAGCACCGGCACGACGACGATCTGGTAGGGTCGGCCCTCGATCAAGACGACGGCTGACGCGGTTCCGGCTTGCTGCGCGCTCTTGATCAATTCGGGGAACGGAAATGCCCCACTGCCTGGGCGCGGTGGCAGGGTGTCGGCGATCATCCTGCCGTTGAGGTCGGCGAGCAGCACGACTTGCGCTTCGATGCGGGCGCCGTGATTACGCAGCGCGGAGACGATGGTTCCGAAATCGCGCGTAGCGATGGCTGAGCGAAACGCGAAGTCGGCGGCGAGAACGCGGGCAGCATCGACGAGCTGACGATTGCTCTGGTCGATCACTTGCCGGAACACGCGCTCGCCCACCTGCAACTCGCGCTCGAGCCGCTCGGTTGCGATCTTCTCCCCGACGGCACTGATGAGCACGAACCCTACGCTCTGCACCGTGACCAGAAGAATCACGAAGAACACAACGATACGCGTCTGCAGGCTGCGAAATGCGAACACGGATTTATTGTGCCGGCGACTTTGCCGGCGGCGGATTGAGCGTCACGCGCAGCGACATGCGCGCGGCTTTCGCGTCCACCTTGAGCTTCTGCGCGGCCGGCTCGCCTTGCATCCAGGGGTGCCAGACACTCACCTCGTATTCGCCGGCAGGAAGATCGGCGATATTGACGTTGCCGCTCTGGTCGGTTTTGCCGAACCACGGCGTATCCAAGACGTAGACGTAGCCAACCATCCAGTCATGGATGTTGCAGCCGAGCGCGACTGGTCCAGGCTTGTCGAACGTCACCGGTTTCGCAGGTACCCCGGAATACAGCTTGAGCTCGAACGGCTTGGCGGACGAGAACGAGTACACGTGGTGACGGATGTTGTCGCGGTTCGGAAAGGTGACTGCAGCGCCGACCTGAACCGCAACCACGAACGGGACAAACTCCTTGTCGATCTGGTCCATGATGGCCGGCCGCGGGGCGCTCTTCTGCATCGCGCCACCGGTCGAGCGCGCAAATACCACCGCCTGCGGTACAGGGGCATTGGATTGATTGGTAACGGTTGCGCTAAGCGACCCCGCCTGCGCTTGCAGCGCGACTAACGCGACGATGGCTGCCGCCCAGTTGCGCAAGAACGCATTGAGTCTATGAGCGTTCACTTGGTCACTACGTCGCGTTTCATCGGTGCCAGTATCGCGAGCAATTCGTTCTTCTCGCGCGCCCCGATGTGATGGCTGTCCAGGATGTCCCTCAGGTGCTGTACGAGGCCGTAGAACTCCGCCTGCGTGATATCGAGGCCGGCGTGCGTGGTTTTCATATCGTCGCCGGAGAATGCACAGGGTCCGCCCGTCAGCGCGCAGAACTGCTCGGCAAGGTTTTTCTTGAACCGTTTTGCGTTGATCTTCGCGAACGGGCGTTTGGTCACCGGATCTTGCTGGACCGCATCGATCAGCTGATCAGTGATCTCGAGGATCACCGACTTGCCGCCCAAGCGCGCGAACAGGGTGTCAGGCGCCGGCTCTGCCGCAATCCCAATCGCTGCCGCGAACGCGATTGCGCCCGCCGCGAGGTTAAGTCTAAGGTCGAATTTCATCGATGATCGGCAATCGTTGGTAGGCTAGAGATCGCTCGTTTAACGGCGTTTTCTCAACCAACTTAACGGCACCCTTAAAGTTCAGCGTGCGCGGCCGTAAAGGGAGCATGCGATTGCTCTCACTGCCCGTGCTGTTCGCCTTGCTGTTCACCGCTTCTGAGTGCGGTGCAGTTGAATCAGGCGACCGTTTGCTCGCTACCGGCGGGGTGACCGAGATCGAGGGCGCAGCCGGCGGCGGCCTGACGCCGTGGGCGTTGATTGCCGGTTATGGGACGCGCGACCAGGTCGGGCTTACCGCGTTTTTCACCACCGCAGATCCGAGCAACTTCGAATTGCAGGCCGGCGGCGTCGCGGTCGGGTGGTTCGACCGCGTCGAAGTCTCGCTTGCGCATGAACGGCTGGGACTCGGCACGACGGTCCCCGGCAAATCGATCGGGCAAGACGTGATCGGACTGAAGGTACGCGTGATCGGCGATGCCGTATTCGATCAAGATCGCTGGCTGCCGCAGATTGCGCTAGGCCTGCAGTACAAGCACAACCGGGACATGGCGGTGCCCCGCGCGCTCGGCGCGACCGACGACAGCGATGTCGATTTC
>JBBRGM010000453.1:0-4173 GCA_038240725.1 Burkholderiales bacterium
AGCGCCTGCACACCGGTGCCGCTCAAGAACGTGCGCAGCTGCGCGATGTCGCGCAGCACGTCGGTGTTGGCGCGTCCGGTAACGCCGGCGGCTTCGCGCAGCACGCTCGCAAGCGCCGCTGGAGATAAGCGTCGATCGAGCGAACGCCCCGCCCAGCCGAGTGCACGCGAACGCACGACGTCCATGCAATAGCCGAGTCCCAGTGCAAGCACCGCGAGCGCGCTCAGCATCACCAGCGTCTCCATGCTGCGACTGGAGAAGACGCGGTCGAACACCTGCATCATGTAGATCGACGGCATCAGCAGCGCGAGATTCAACAGCAGGCTTGCTGCAGCCGCCAGCAGGACGAACGGTCTCAATCGAGCAACGAATAACCAGCGCATGAATGCTCTTTCCTGTGCGATTGGATGTGGACGCGCGTTCGATAGCGAATGGCCGACGCATTTCGCGCGGCACGTATCGGCGATCGACGCGCAGAAGAAAATCCGGATAGCGTTGAACATCGTGCGAGCTCGATGCCGGTGCAACTTTCGCTACCCTTCGAATCGGCACGGACTGTAGATCGTTTACCGATGGCGCGCGATGGCGGAAGCGTTCAAAATAGATGATCGAAATTACCATCAGTGCGTTCTACGTGCGCCGCGATCGCGGCGCGAAATGCGCAATATCCGATAAGATATAACAGCGCACCCAGCGCATCCTACGAAGGTTAGGTTGTGGCGCGATTTTCAAAGCGTAAGATTGCGGCGCATATCTTTCATCGCCAGCAGCGTGCGACTCCGACGTTGTGTAGGGAAACCCTCACACGAGAATCGGGATGTCCTGACAGCCGCGTCGATTTTGCGAGGCTAGAGTCCGCGCTCGAGTGCAACACCGAAGAGGTCAAGCGCTATGGACAAAGAGATGGTATCCATTTGCTTTGTGAAGGCATCGCTGCAGGGCGTGTACGCCCGCGGCCTGGACGCCGAAGCCCTACTGCTGCAAGCAGGAATACAACCGAATCTGCTCAGCGCGCCGCAGGCACGCGTGCCCGCAGCACACTACGCCGCCCTGTGGCGATCGATCGCGCAGTTGCTGGATGACGAATTTTTAGGATTGGATTCGCGGCGAGTAAAGGTCGGCTCGTTCGCGATGCTCTGCCGAACCGTGATTCACTGCCCGACGTTGGAGCGTGCGCTGAGTCGTACCGCGCGCTTCTACAATCTGCTGGTCGACAACTTCAGCATCGTCGTGACGCGCAATGGCGACATCGCAACGCTCGCTCTTCGCGAACGGCGGCGGCGCTCCAGCTCGGCGCCGAACGTGCTGGTTCATGAAGGCCTGCTGATCGCCTTGCACGGGCTGGCGTGCTGGATTGTCGGTCGGAGAATTCCAATCACGCACGCTGAGTTCGCGTACCCCGAGCCCGCGCACAGCGCCGAATACCGCGCCATGTTTTATGCAGAGCTGAGATTTTCTCGCGCAAGCACTTTGGTTGCGTTCGATGCGTCTTATCTCGAGCTGCCGGTCGTGCAAGACGAGCAATCGGTAAAAGACTTTCTGCGCGTGATGCCGGACAACCTGCTGGTCAAATACAAGAACAGCAACAGCCTGTCCGCGAAGATTCGCGCCCGGCTGCGCGAAAGCCTGCCGTGCGAGCTGCCGCAGCTTGCAACGATAGCCGGCGAGATGCATACAACGCCGGCGACGTTGCGGCGGCGGCTGCTGGACGAAGGCGAGTCATATCAGTCCATCAAAAACAGACTGCGCCACGATCTCGCTCTCACGTATTTGAGCCATCCCGAGCGCAGCGTGATGGATATCGCATTGGAGCTCGGCTTCGCCGAACCGAGTGCATTTCATCGCGCCTTCAAGAAGTGGACGGGCGCATCGCCCGGCGAGCATCGGCGCAACACCATCGCCTTGCCGGCCGACGAGGCCGGTGCTTGCGGTAAAGACCAGTTGAACTAACACTCGACGAGACCACGGCTCGCGCCGGGGGCGTTTCAGATAGACTTGTGCCGCTCTCGGTAGCTGCGAGCTTGCCGTATCACCTCAGCTGCCGCGTCGGTTGGCAAGTGCGCAGCGCGCGAAAACACACGCCAGTTATGGTCCGGGTCATCTCCCCGTAGTTCAATGGATAGAACGAGTGCCTCCTAAGCGCTAGATACAGGTTCGATTCCTGTCGGGGGGACCAGTGCGAGCGAGATAGCGGGGTTACACTGGGTTACTTTTTGCGTGGCCTGCAGCCTAGACCAACTCGATGGAGATACATAGCTATGCGCGTCTACTCCTACGAAGTCATCAAACAATACGTTTTCTGGATGGACGAACTGGGTCAGACGGTCAAGGCCCGAATCTCTCGAAATCTCGACTCGACTAGCGCTAAGCCGTTCTCCTGGGACATCAGTCACCATTGGCGTCCTTCCCCGGGCGCAGGCTTTTATTTTCCGTCAGCCCTCTCTGCCATTACACTTGAAAACGCGGAGGCGCTAATGTTGGCGTACGCGAAATCGTTCACCTCTGACGTGATCGGCAACGCCAGCTTTTGATCCGCATCGATGGCTCGCCTTCGCGACACCAAAATTACCGCTGCCGATCTACGTGAGTACCTGGCTAATCAAGATGATTTTGCGTTAGAGATGCATGTCTGCCGTACTGCGCGATCACTCGGATTCGAAGTCGAACACGGTGGGACCTAGGACGATCCGGTGAGTGGAAACGCTAGGCAATTTGATGTCCGCGCGGCCTTGCGCCGCGATAACGCGGCGATTGAGCTCCCCATTGAGTGCAAAAGTCTTAAAGCGAGCTATCCACTATTGCTGTCCTGTATTCCGAGATCGCAAGAGGAAAGTTTCCACAGCGTAATTTACTCACGCGAACCAGACGTAGTCGGCGCGGGGCCACGAGGCACCATCTATTCGCGAACCCACACTATTCGAAGCGTCGAATCCATCTACCAGCCCGGCAGTCCCGTGGGAAAATCGACCGCGCAGGTGGGGCGAGATGAGAACGGCCCCGTTTCCTCAGGAGACGGCGCTGCATTCGACAAATGGGCGCAGGCGTTTGCATCAGCGGATGGTCTTATTGCGAGAGCGGTGCATGCGTATCGACGATATCGTACCTCGCATTACATGACGTTTATCGCTCCGATCCTCGTTGTTTCCAACGAGACGCTCTGGTCTGTAAATTATTCCGAGGAAGGCGTCCCGGTTGACGATCCTGCGCAAGTTGACGAGGGTCTGCTCTACGCTGACCGGAGGTATCTTCCAACTGATGGCGCTTCCTATACGCTATCTCACTTGCATATTTACACGCGCACAGGTCTCGAC
The DNA here is from genome assembly GCA_038240725.1 of Burkholderiales bacterium. Taxonomy (GTDB): domain Bacteria; phylum Pseudomonadota; class Gammaproteobacteria; order Burkholderiales; family SHXO01; genus SHXO01. Next base: position 3,312 of record JBBRGM010000453.1, read on the forward strand.
AGATTCTTGCAACGACTCGCGAGCGACGGGGCGCTATGGAAAGCCATTTTTAAGGCTACTTAGCCGCGTCACCTTGGCCGCTCGCGCATTGGTGCGTCTTTTGTACCTAGCCAGGCGGCACCGTGAACAGCGTAAGCGATGATCGGCAAGTCTGTGCCGTCGAGACTACCAGGGTTGACTACCCGTACAGAGTTGAGGACAGTAGCGACGTCCGAGACGCGCAGATACGTTCGTACGTGCGCGTCTCGTGATTTTAAGAAGAAGCTGCTTGGGCGCCCCACGCTGCTTTGCTCTGCGGGTACTAAGTCAAAAGACTTTTTGCCGTAGTTCTTCTCATCCGCCTTGGAACCGTTCTTAGCGGTTATCTAAATCCGATGATGTCGTAATATGACAGTCCTAGAGATACACTCGGCTGGCGCTTCCCGCGCGTCACGTATCCCTGGGCCCTAGGTCACGGACACTATGCGCTGCGGGAGATGTGTCGGCGAGATAACGCACATTCATTTCCTTATTTTATATGGAACCCGATATCGAGCGGCGAGAAGCGAGTGCACTAAAGAAAGAAGAGGAAAGCACGTTCTTTCAAGAGGATCGTAATCAGCCGATTCCTCCTGTGAACGTGGTCGCCTACAATGAATTGCGCTCTTGTGCGGACTTAAATCGAATGTTCGCTTCCGGGAAGCTTGAACTCCAACCTGATTTCCAGCGTGACGTCGTGTGGAAAAAGGACGAGCAGGCGAGATTTGTCGATTCTTTGGTCAAGCAGCTACCTATACCGAGCATGTGTTTTAGCCTCGACTACAAGAGCCAGAAGTGGAAAGTTATTGATGGATTGCAGCGCATGCATACGATAACAAGTTTT
>JBBRGM010000454.1:0-4167 GCA_038240725.1 Burkholderiales bacterium
AGTTCGTTCGCGCTACAGCGCTCGCATGTTCCGGCCCGACCCCGTGCCGGAGGCCACACTCGACCGCATTCTCGATCTCGCACAGCAGGCGCCCTCGTGGTGCAACTGTCAGCCGTGGCAATTGCAGATCACGCGCGGCGCTGCGACGGAGCGGTTTCGTGAAGCGCTGGTTGCGTACGTGCAATCGGGTGCGCACGAGCAGTCCGACTTTCCTTTCCCCGCCGCGTATCTGGATGACTATCGCGACCGCCGAAAGACTTGCGGAGTCCAACTGTATCAATCGCTCGGCATCGCGCGCGAAGACCGGGCGAGGGCGGCAGAGCAGTCGCTGGAAAATTTCAGATTATTCGGTGCACCGCACGTTGCGCTGGTGACAACGCCGGAAGAACTCGGCGTGTATGGCGCGCTCGATTGCGGGCTATACGTGCAGACATTCATGTTGGCCGCGCGCAATGAAGGGGTGGATTCAATTGCGCAGGCGGCACTCGCGTCCTATCCGAATTTCATCCGCGACTTTTTCGGATTGCCACCCACGCGCAAGCTCGTCTGCGGCATCTCGTTCGGCTACGCCGATGACGCGCATCCGATTCATTCGTATCGCACCGAGCGTGCGGCGCTCGAAGGTGCGGTGACATTCGTCGATCGTTGATCCAGCGTTTGGGCTTTGCTTGGACATTGCATCGAATACGCGACTCTCTGGTCGTAATGTTGGAATGCTGGGCCTCAATGTCATCGCTCGAGGCGAGAATATGAACGGCACACCTGCGTCTAGTTGTTATTCGTGACCGCGATGCCGGAGAAACTTGCGACGCCAAGCGAGTTGCAATGTCAGCAGTCCGACGATGACAAATGCCAGCAAGTGTGGCTCTGGAATCGGGAGCGCAGCGATGGACCGCGCATAGCCAACCATAGTCCCGGCGTTGTTTATGCCGTAGACGAAGGTTATGTCGGAGTTCGGCAAATCGATTGTGCTGAATGTCCCATTCAGCTCTAGGTACCCGTGGTCTCCTTTCGCGTCGCTGAAGGTTCCAACGATTTGCCCGGCGTTGTTGATATCCAATGGTTGTATGAAGCGCCCATCGGGGACATCGTGAATGGTGAACGTGCCGTTTACGTCCTGGAAGCCGTGCCCACCATTTTCGTCAGAAAAATTCCCAACAATGTGGCCGGCGTCGTTGATGGCGCTCGCGTAACCGCTTTGTGCGTTCGGTACGTCGATGTTAGTGAAGGTTCCGTCGACATCGAGGTATCCATGCGGGGCGTAATTAGCGGTCGTATACACGCCGACAATGCGGTCGGCGCTGTTTATGTCAAGCGCGCTGGTTGACGAGGCGCCGGGAACATCGATCGACCTGTAGGCACCCCCGATATAAACGAATCCATGGCTTACCTGCGCGCCGTCGTTAGACAAGTAGAAGCCGACGATGTGGCCCGCATTGTTGATCCCAAATGGGAACGTGCCTGACGCACCTGGAAACTCAATGGTAGTGAGCTGGCCGTTGTCTTGAAGGTATCCGTGGTGTGCCCCTGTGTTGTCGTCGAAGTAACCCACGATTTGGCCGGCGTCGTTGATATCCGTAGGAAACGTAAGGCTAGCGCCGGGAACATCGATGTTGGTGAAGACGCCATCAGCCAAGAGGAAGCCGGCCGCGCCGGCGTCCGTTACCCAGCCAGCGAACGCGCAGGCGATGAGGCAGTGTGCGAGAGTTCGCGAAAGTCGCCCGATGACGCCGGTCGGCTTTAAACGACCGAAGCTAACCATTACGCTTGGCTCTATCACGAGCAGGCCCATTCAGCAGGATTGACGTGTTGTCGGTCGGCATCAACAAAACATTGCGGTTGTTAAGGGAAAGCGTGGCGATCCGGGGACGAGGTCGAGTATGCGGCTTTGGTCGCCACAGTACTATGATGCTCAACGCGATGCCATGTTTGCCTCGCGCGTGCAACGGTGTCTTATTGCGCTTCGCCACGTTAGAGGGCTAGCGACGTTAGATGGCTGGCGCTACCGGGCGACATTCGACTGAGCGGTGACGCCGCTATCGTCGATTGATCAATACGACTCAAGACCTGACCCGCGTGGCGTCGGATTGTTTTGTCCGTAAACGCCGATCGACCATCACAGCGCACTAGTGAGTGCAATGGCGAGCTTACCGCACCACAGTTTGATATTTCATGCAGGCACGACCGGAGCCGACATGGGAAAACAAGTCGAGTGTTATTTCGATTTCGGCAGTGCGTACAGCTCGCTTGCGTACTGGCAGCTGCCGAAGGTCGCGGCAGCATGCAATGCTGAGATCGTATGGCGACCGATGCTGCTCGGCGGCGTGTTCAAGGCAACCGGCAATCGCAGTCCAGCCGATGTTGCCGCGAAAGGGCGTTGGTCTCGCATCGATTTGCGGCGCTGGGCGCAGCGCTACGGTGTGAAGTTTGTGATGACTCCGCATTTCCCGATCAACACGCTGGCGTTGATGCGCGGTGCGGTGGGCGTGCAGATGTACGCCCACGATTTCGCTCGCTATGCGGATGCGATGTTCCGTGCGATCTGGCAGGAGCAGCGCAATCTGAACGATCCGACGGTTGTCGCCGCGGTGTTGCATGAGTCAGGCTTCGATCCGGAAGCGTTCGCGCGGATGATGAACGAGCAGGCGGTGAAGGATGAGTTGAAGCGGGTGACGGAAGCAGCGGTGGCGCGCGGGGTGTTCGGCGCACCGACGTTTTTCGTGGGTGAGGAAATGTTTTGGGGGCAGGATCGGTTGGATTTTGTCGCGGAGGCATTGGGGACAGTGTAGCAACCACACCCCACGCAGGTTATGCGCGGATACGCGGAGCGCGCCTGCAAGCTCGAGAACGAACCCAACGTGTGATCTATCTCTTTTGGCGGGATATCGCTGTCTGTAGATTGCTCGTAGACTTCGAAAGATAGAAATCGGATCGCCCTGTCACCCCGTGGGGCGATCGCGGTTTCGCGTCAGCGGCGACGTCGCCCAGAGACATCGATCCGCAATCAGTACCTGACGCAGCCGACCGTATTCGTTCATCGCGCGACTTCTTCAGAAAGAGGAGTTCAAATGAACAGTCTCTTCCGCTTCACGACCTTGCTTCTCGCCGCTGTGTTGTCTCCAAGTTGGGTATACGCGGGCGACGTCGTTCTATCCGACGTAGGGCTTACCGCCCGTGCCACCTTCAGTTCGCAACGCGTCTCACCGGAGCGGAGTGATTTCGATACCAACAGCGCGCCACCGGACCAGCTTCTCCAGGCAGCGAAGGCCTTAGTCATCGAGGGGCTTCCGTTTCCCAATCAGCCCAACAGCCAGAACGCAGGATTCGCGTCCTCAGCGGCGCTGGTCGGCGGCGTCTTTGGCGTGGGCGTGAATGGATTCCATTTTGAAAATTCCCTTCCTCCGAACCGCTACTTTGCGTCGGGGAGATGGACGCAGACCCTGACCAATAACTCCGCAGTCACCCAGGTGTCGAACGCGGCCATCTCCGTCCCAGCTCCGACGATACGATTCTTCGGCGTAGGCAATTCCTTTCCCGCTGGCGCGAACCCCGACTTGGATGCCACCGCTAGTGTCGACATCCGGCTCACGTCTAAACTCACCCATGCAGATGGCAGTGTGGTGGAGACTGTTCTGTTCGACTACGGTATGCAGACTGTGCGGGCTCCCATCGTCGGCGTGCTCCTTCCCGATCCGAGTGACGATGCTCTGGGCGCACTGTCGCGTTTTGACGAGCCCGATGGGTCGTTCGGCTTTCGGTTGCTGCCTGTGCTCAAGAATTTCTCTTTTGGCGCTGTTCGACCCGGCGAGAGTCTGGAGTTCGGCTACGACTATTTCGCCATAGCGAGCACGGGTTTCGGCGAGACAGCAGTGTTTGCCGCAATCGGCGATCCCTTCGACTTGCGCACCGGCGGCGGCAGCTTCAACGTTCAGGTCAATGCTATCCCTGAACCAGGCATGCTTGTCTTGATGGTGCTGGGTCTCGCCGCGCTGGCCACCGTCCGCCGCCACTCAGCCACCCGGTCGAAGTTCATACATCAATAAGTCAGGCCTGACCCAAATCGCAGACCTCGGGAACAAGACAGTTGAGTTCGCGGAGGAAGCCGCTGGATGCCGCGTAGACTCTCACTGCAAACCTTAGTCGCATGCGCGTAATCGTCTGCGGAGG
>JBBRGM010000455.1:0-4158 GCA_038240725.1 Burkholderiales bacterium
GAGGAGCGCACGCGGCCATCGGCCCAAATCACCCCGGTCCCTCTATAGAGACGACGGATTATTGGGTTGCGTCAGGTGCGGCGTCTGCATCGTTGCGCTCCTCGCCAAGGTACCTACCTTGGCTTCGTCGCGCTGCCTCGCATCCATCCGCACCTGACGCAACGCGCGTCGCAAGACTTGTTCAGAGCTTCCCTAGGGCTCGCGCCCCGACTTCAGCGGATAGCCTGCCTCGCGCCAGGCTTTCATGCCGCCATCCAACGCCACTGCGTATTGAAAGCCCATCTCTCGCAGTGTCGATGCCGCGAGGGTCGAGATGTAGCCAAGCTCGCAACAGGCAAGGATGCGCCGCGTGGGGTCGGGCAGATCCTGATTTACGCGCAGCTCTAATTGGCCGCGCGGCAGCAGACGCGCTCCCGGTATGTGCCCGCTCTCGTACGCTTCGCGCTCGCGCACATCGAGCACGATCAAATCATTCTCGACAGCCTCCACGCGTGCCTTCAGTTCGGCGAGAGACATGAACGGTACCTTGGCGGCAGCCTCGGCGAGCAGCTGAGAAACGGCCTTGCCCCCGCTCATGTTGGTTCGTAGCGCCTCGGTGATGTGCTTCGGCATGGTGAGATTGAGATTGCTCATCATCTCTATAAGTCAGCACGATCGCGCTTCTGCAGTCGTGCATTGGTGGCGAGCTCCTGCGCAATCGTCGAGTGATCTCGTCCCTTGTACTCGTGCGCTGAGCAGACCTTCAACTCCGGCTCCAGCTTCAGGACACGTTCGAACAGACTGTCGTAGAGCGCTCCCGGATCACCGCTCGGCAGATCGGTCCGACCCGTAGCGCCGATCAGCAGCGTATCGCCCGTGAACAAACGATCCTCGACCATGAGACACATCGAGTCGCCAGTGTGGCCCGGTGTGTGAATCACCTGCAGCCGCAGCCGTCCGACCGCCACCATTTCGCCATCGCTGAGGCGCATATCCACGAACGGTGCGGGACTCGCGCGGTGCATGACCACCGGCACATCGAGCTGTCGTGCGAGTTGCCGTGTCGCAGAGAAGTGGTCGGCGTGCGTGTGGGTGTCGATCAAATACCGGATGCGTAAGCCGTCGCGAGCCGAGAGCGCGATGTAGTGGTCGATCTGGCTGATCTCCGGATCGATCAGCGCTGCCGCGGACGTCTCGTTGCAGCCGACGAGATAGGACTGGCAGCCGCCAGTTACGATCCTCTCGAAGATCATCATGTCCTCCCGCTCGAGCTTGGAGTGTACCGCGCTCTTTAACCGCTAACTAAAAACAGCGCCGATGATGAAGCCCTCGCTTCGTGTTCATTAGTTGCGACCGCCACAATTCAGCCGCGTGGCTTCAAATCGTGGCAAGGAGGAGAATCGTGGTTGATGATCACGGACCATTGATGGTACTTGCGTCGAAGACGCGCCTCCAGCGCAAGGCTCCGACTCCGCGGATGCGTCGTGCGTCACCTGCAGTTGCTGATGCGATCGGGCGGAGAGTTGGAGGCGCGTGTAGGGCTGCCGATGGGCCGCAGCGCGGTCCGTCTCAACACGTACGCACCCGCCTCGCGATCGGCGCCACGATTGAAGCAAAAGGGTATGCTGTTGCGAGTGCTGTCGATGCAGCGCCGGGTAGAAACCAAGAATCGGATAGTTGGAGGATGCGAGATGAAACTCACCGAACAACAGATGGCAGAATTCGATCGCGACGGCTATGTCTTTTTTCCCAGTCTGTTCTCGCCGACGGAAATTAAGGCCCTGACTGACGAAGTGCCGGCGATCTACGCGCAGCAGCGGGTCGAAAACGTCCGCGAAAAAGGCAGCGACGCCGTTCGCACCAACTTTGCCGCACATCTATACAGCAAACCGTTTGCACGCCTGGCCCGGCATCCGCGCATGGTGGCGCCGACGATGCAGCTGTTCGGCGAAGCGGTGTACATGCATCAGTTCAAGATCAACGGCAAGATGGCGTTCGACGGCGATGTCTGGCAGTGGCATCAGGATTACGGCACCTGGCAGAACGACGATCTGATGCCCTCGCCGCGCGCAATGAACGTCGCAATTTTCTTGGATGAAGTAAACGAGTTCAATGGACCTCTGATGTTCATTCCAGGCAGCCACAAGCTCGGCATGCTGGATGCGGAGCACGACGTTGCAACCACCAGCTATCCGCTGTGGACGATCAATCACGACACGATAGCCAAGCTCGTAGAGCGCGGCGGTATCGTTGCGCCGAAAGGCCCGCCCGGGTCGATGATCATGTTCCACTCGTGTCTGGTGCATGCGTCCACGTCGAATCTGTCGCCGTGGAATCGGATCAACGTTTATCTCAGCTTGTGCGCGGTATCGAATCACATTCGACGCTTCAAGCGTCCCGAGTACATCGCCCACCGCGACTTCACGCCGATCCAGTCGTTGCCGGACGATTGTCTGCTGCGCGACTACGACGTTGCGCTGCCGTGGAAAGACGGCACGCCGGAAGCAGCGCTGAAACCGTTGATGGTAGCGTAGCCCCAAGGATCGGCTCTCATGAATCTATACGCGAAACTAAAAGAGCGCGCGGCACAGGGCAAGCCGCTGCGAATCGGCCTCATCGGCGCCGGCAAATTCGGCGCAATGTATCTGGCGCAAGTGCCGAAAACGCCCGGCATCCAGCTCGTCGGGATTGCCGATCTGTCGCCGGCCAACGCGCGTGCCAATCTCGAGCGAGTGGGCTGGCAGCCGGATCGCTACGCGTCGCCGTCGCTGGATGCTGCGATCAAGTCCGGCCTTACCCACGTCGGCGACGATTGGCGCGCGCTGGTTTCGCATCCGCAGGTAGACATCATCGTCGAAGCGACAGGCCATCCGTTGAGCGCCGTCGAGCATGCGTTAGGCGCATTCGCCAACGGCAAGCACGTCGTGATGGTGACGGTCGAGGCGGACGCATTTTGCGGTCCGCTGCTTGCGAGACGTGCGCAGGAAGCCGGCGTGGTCTACAGCCTCGCGTACGGCGACCAGCCCGCGTTGATCTGCGATCTAGTCGACTGGGCGCGCGCTGCGGGGTTCGAAGTCATTGCAGCCGGCCGCGGTCACAAATGGCTTCCGCACTTCGAGCAGTCGACGCCGGAAACGGTGTGGGGTTATTACGGACTGACCCCGGAGCAAGCGCAGGTCGGCGGCCTCAATCCAAAAATGTTCAACTCATTTCTCGACGGCTCGAAGCCAGCGATCGAGAGCACGGCAGTGTGCAACGCGACCGGACTTACGCCGGCGCCGTATGGGTTGAAGTATCCGCCGGCGAGCATCGACGACATTCCATCGATCATGCGCCCGAAGTCGCAGGGCGGCGTGCTGCATCATCGCGGCCAGGTCGAAGTCGTTTCTTCGCTAACGACCGAAGGCACAAAAATTCCGTACGACATCCGCTTCGGCGTATGGGTCGTGTTCGAAGGCGACAGCGAATACATTCGGCGCTGTTTCACCGAGTACGGCGTGCACACCGATCCGACCGGGCGCTATGCATGTCTATACAAGCGCTGGCATCTGATCGGACTCGAAGTCGGCATCTCCGTTGCATCGGTTGGTCTTCGCCGCGAATCGACCGGCTGCGCCACAGGCTTCCGCGCCGATGTGGTCGCCACTGCGAAACGCGATTTGAAAGTCGGCGAGATGCTGGATGGCGAAGGCGGCTACACCGTCGTCGGTCGCCTGATGCCGGCGCAAGCGTCACTGCAGATCGGTGGGCTGCCGCTCGGACTCGCACACAACGTCAAGCTGGTGCGAGCCGTGAAGGCGGGCCAGCCGGTCTCGTGGAACGACGTGGTAGTGGATGAAACGAGCAGCGCCGTCAAGGTTCGGCGCGAAATGGAAACGTTGTTCGCAGTTCCCGCGGAAGCGGCGTTGACCTAGGGAAGCTCTGAACAAGTCTTGCGAGCGCGACTGGGGTGATTTGGGCCGAGGGCAAGAGGGCGAGGACGCCGTGTAGCCCGCCTACACCAGGATGAGGCCACGCGGGCATCGGCCCAAATCACCCCGGTCCCTCTATAGAGACGACAGATCCTTGGGTTGCGTCAGGTGCGGCGTCTGCATCGTTGCGCTCCTCGCCAAGGTACCGACCTTGACTTCGTCGCGACGCCTCGCATCCATGCGCACCTGACGCAACGCGCACGCAAGA
>JBBRGM010000456.1:0-4112 GCA_038240725.1 Burkholderiales bacterium
AATGCCCCAGTTGATCGGCTTGCTGATGAAATCGGTCGCACCGACCTCGTAGGCGCGATTGATCGATTCGAGATCGTCCAGCCCGGTCAGCATGAGAATCGGCACCAGTGCGCCATCAGCATATTCGCGCAAACGCTTGCACGCTTCATAGCCGTCCATCTCCGGCATCATCACATCGAGCATTACGATGTCGGGCTGCACGCTGCCGAACGCCTGCAGTGCCTCGACGCCGTTGACCGCTTCGTGACAGGCAAAGCCGGCGCGCTCCAGCGTCTGCCGGATCAACAGCCGCATCATCGCGTCGTCGTCGACGATGAGTGCGGTACCGACTTTGCCGGGGATTTGCCGGAGGCTCATCCGCCGTTCCCGACTTGGCGTTTGAGCTCGATTTCTACTCGGCTGTATTCCGCTCTGACGTCATCGAATGACGGCGTCTGCGGCGTGAATGTGCCGGTTCGCGAAGCATGCTCGAGTTGTTTGCATAGTTCGGCGAGGCGGCTCGCGCCGACGTTCGCGCTACTGGATTTAAGCGTATGCGCTGCGGCCCGCACCGCATCTTTATCGCCAGTTGCCATACCGGAACGGAGACTGTCGAGCAGTCGCGGTCCGGCTTCCAGATACAGGTGCACCACTTGAGCGAGCAGATCCGGCGCAGATTCGTTCGCCAGTGCGCGGATTGCATCCAGCGCTTCCGTATCTACCGCAGGCGGCTCCTGATTTGTGCTCATATCGATCTCCTGTTTCTGCGCGGTCGCCGCGCTTTGCGAATCACCTATCCATCGCGCGAGCATCGCTCTGAGCGTATCGCGGCGAAACGGTTTCGTAAGATAGTCGTCCATGCCGGCATCGAGGCAGCGTTCGCGATCGCCTTCCAGCGCGTTTGCAGTGAGCGCCACGATCGGCAGGCGCGGCGCTTTCGTCGCTCGCTCGCGTTGACGCAATTCGCGGCTCGCGGTGTAGCCGTCCATCTCGGGCATCTGGCAATCCATCAGAATCACGTCCACCGGGTGGCGCCAGCGCGCAGCGATCGCTTCATGTCCATTGGCCGCAAGCGTGACCGTGCACCCCAGCGCTTCGAGCATTTTTTGCGCGACGAGCTGATTGACCGGGTGGTCCTCCACCAGCAGCACGTGCGCTTGAATTTTGTCCGGGACGCCCACAGCGTCGACCGCCGGCATAGCCGATGACTCGGTCGTCGATGCCAAGACTGCTTCGAGACAGCTTTGCAAATCGAGCTGACGGATCGGTTTCTTCAGCCAGGCGGAGATGTCGAGGGGTTTCAAATCGTCGGCCGGTGCGATCGCGCCGACCGAGCTCAAGATCACGATACGCATGCTGTCTCGATGCCGCATGCGGGAGCGAATTTCGCGAACCAGATCCATTCCCTCCATTTCCGGCATGTGCATGTCGAGCACCGCCAGATCGCATGCCGGCCCACCGTCGCGCAACAAGGTGAGTGCTTCGCGAGCGCTGTTTGCCAGCGACACCGTAACACCGAGCGCCCGCAATTGATGGCCGAGAATTTCGCGATTGGTGGCGTTGTCGTCCACGACGAGCATGTGGTGTCCGGCAAGCGCTGAGTAACGCGATGTCGGCGCAACCGATTCGCCGTCTTGCTTGCGCAGCGGCAAGGTAAACCAAAACGTCGATCCGTTGCCGGGGTCACTGGTCAGGCCGATGGTGCCGCCCATCATCTGGACCAGCTGTGTGACGATGGAGAGTCCTAGACCCGTGCCGCCGAATCTCCGAGTCGTGCTGTCGTCGGCTTGCGAGAACGCTTCGAAAATGTGCTGCTGCGCCGTATGCGGAATACCGATGCCGGTGTCGCGCACTTTGAAGCACACCGTGACTTCATCGCCGGTGTCCTCGACGATCGAGCCGGTCACGATGACCTCGCCGTGCTCGGTGAACTTGATCGCGTTGGAAACGAGGTTGGCGATGATCTGTCGGATGCGTACCGGATCGCCCTGCAGACGATCGGGCACGCCATCGTCCAGATAACACGCGAGCTCGAGGCCTTTGGTATGGGCGCGCTCGGCCAGCAGCATGATCGCGTCTTCGATGCTCTCGCGCAGGCTGAACGGCACGAGCTCGAGCTCGACTTTGCCGGCTTCGATCTTGGAGAAATCCAGGATGTCGCTGATGATCTCGAGCAGATGCTCGCCCGATTGCTGCACCGTATCGGCGAGATGACGCTGCGTTGGGGTGAGCTCGGTGTCGAGCAGCAACTCCGTCATGCCGAGCACACCGTTCATCGGCGTGCGAATCTCGTGGCTCATGTTCGCGAGGAATTGGGACTTCGCACGATTCGCCGCTTCCGCCGCGTCCTTAGCGTTGCGCAATTCTTCCTCGACGCGTTTGCGTCCGGAGATATCGGCGTTGGTTCCCGTCATGCGCAGAGCACGGCCGCTGGCCGCGCGCTCGACAACCTTCCCCTCGCTCTGAATCCATTTCCACCTACCGTCTAGCGTCCCGACGCGGTGCTCGGTCCGATAACTTCCGCTGTCCGATTTCAGCGCTGCGAGCATCTGCTCGCGAAGGTAAGCTTTGTCATCGGGATGTACGGCGTCGACCAGCTCGGCGGCAGTGGTCAGAATTTCGCGCGGCTCGCCGCCGCGCATCAGCGACCAGTGCGGACTCAAATACAGCGCGCCGGTCTCGATGTTCCAGTCCCACAACGCGAGGTTCGATCCGTCCAGCGCCAGATTCAGGCGACGCTCGGCGAGCACGAGGTTGCTGGTTTGCGCGTGCAGGGCTTGTGTGCGTTCAGCGACCTGCGCTTCCAGGCGCTCCTGATACGACTGTTCTTCGCGCCGACTGTCCTGCAGCTTGGCCAGCATCTGTCGGAACGCTGCGGCGAGCTCGGTGATTTCATCGTGACTGTCGATGTCAATCTCATGGTTGAGATGTCCGGCGGAAATATCCTGGGTGATGCGCACCAGTTTTTTGATCGGCGCAACGATTCGCCGCACCACTTGAATCGTGATGAGAATCGCGATGAACACCACCAGCGCAGTGACCAGGACCGTGGAAGCAATCCCCGCCCGGATTTGCGCCGAGACGCTTCGCTGGCTGAGGCCGATCTGCGCCCAGCCGACGATGGGCGGTGAAACGTTGGCGTTGATGTGGCTGCCGCGCGAGCGAGATGCGCGAATCGGAGCGATGACCTCGTAGTAGCTCTCGCTGGTATTTTTATCGACGCGCTCGGCGAAGCGAACTCCGTCGTCCAGCTCCTGCATGCCGGTCAGTACCAGTTTCGGTGTCGCGAGATCGAACGATTGCTCTGCGAGCAATCTGCCGTCGCTGTCGCGCACGGCGAGGTAGCTGAGTTGCTCGCTGCTCGCGGTTTCGGTGAGCGCGCTGAGAACCGCGATCGGATCTTTCGCATATACGCCGTACTGGCTGTTTTGCGCAAGGACGACAGCGCTGTAGCGGCCGCGGTCGAGCAGCTCTTTCAGGCTGCGGCGCGCGGATTGCTCGACCATCAGAACGCACACGCTGCTCGCCGTCAACACGATCAACATGATGATTAGCAGATTGAGCTTGGTGACGAGCCCGAACCGCAGGGCCGTGCGCTGCCAGAAGCTCGCTGGTGGCGTTTCGGCCAAGGACGAGAGCGGCCCCTGGTGACTGCTTGTCATGACGATTATTTGCCCTTTGCTGTGACGGATGCGGCGCGCATCGCAACCGGCCGGCTTAGGAGTCGCCCGCCAGCTTGCGGACCCGTTGAGCGTTGCCCCCCTTGGCGTTGCCGGTGTTCAGTTTCACGCCTGCTGAAGCTCTACCGGAGTCGTGCTCTTTTCGGTGACAACGCATGAGCCGACTTGTGCGGAGTTCCTCGGCAACTTAACGGCACGCAAACTCGAAAATGAAGGGTTTTGCGTGCGCGCAGAACGTGCGCACTGAGAACCGCCCGCCGGGCTATTACACCTAGGGAAGCTCTGAACAAGTCTTGCGTGCGCGACCGGGGTGATTTGGGCCGATGGCCGCGTGGGCTCCGCCTGGTGTTGGCGGGCTACACCGCGTCCTCGCCCTCTTTCCCACGGCCCCAATAACCCCCGTGGCGCCCGCAAGACATTTTAAGAGCATCCCGAGGGGTAATATCCCCGCGG
>JBBRGM010000457.1:0-4104 GCA_038240725.1 Burkholderiales bacterium
AGGTTGCCGTCGACATCCCTCGCCCGATCGAAGGTAACCGCGAGGTTGAATACCCGCCCCGTCGTTCGGCTCGTGCCCGTGGCGATGACGCGCGCGTTGCTCGCCCCCGCTGGAACCCCCACCGCGCCCTCGTGCGGATGAGCGGCGAAATATCCGACGACACCGGACGAAGTGCGATCTTGCAGAAGCTCGTGCAGGGGAGCGACGGGTTGGATCCTCTGGTAGTCGCCGTTGCTTCCCGAATGATAGTTCGGCCAGGAGATCGACTCGGTTTGTTGGTCGTCGCGCGAACGGCGCGAGTCATCCGGCTCGGGATTGCGCGAATGGAAGAAGTGCGCGGCGCCCAACCCTCCGAGCGTGCAGAGCGATGATCCCAGGTCCTGGTGATCCCGCGTGGAGAGGATGCCACCGCCGCGTTTGCGAAAGCGCGTGATCGCCGCGCAATCGCCGCTGGACAAGCCGTTGCCGGTATCTACCGCAAACAGCCACAGCTCATCGAAGTCCGATCGATCGAGGGTCGCCATGACGACGTCGTCACCGTTTGCGTCCGCTTCCCGGTCGCGAGCGACCACGTCATAGAGCGGGGCTCCGGTGTCATCGGTAAGAGAAGCCAAATGCTCTCGAAGCAGCGAGAAGCGCTCGATGTTCCAGTCGTCTTGCATCGGCGGGATAGTGGTCTGCAACAGAATGCGGACAGGCCGTTCGGACCCGTTGTCTTCGCTCATCGTTTCCCTCCGGCGGGATTTCCTGATGAGTCGCAGTCTAACGAACCCGCTGCGCTTAATTCTTCCATAATCCAGCTATGCCTATCGAGATGTTGCTCGCATGTTTTGCGTGATCGAGCGACGGCGCTAAAGTCTGCGGCAGAGATTAAGACGAGATCGATTCTCGCAAACGCACTTCCAGCCAAGCAGCGCCGACGGCATAGAACGCCACGCCAGTCGGCTCAGGCACCGAACACCATCCATGTTCCCGTATGATTTCGCCGAACGCGGTGTCTGTTCGGTGACAAAGTTCTCCCCCGAACGATCGGCGTAGACCGGAACATCGCCACCCGCTAAAGGCGCCCCGCCACTTAGATAGTTATCAAGGTGACGTTGGGGCAGCCCGAAGTGGGGGACTCGTCAGGCTTGGCGCGCTGAAGAAATGAATGTAGTACGGGACGGATGCACCGTATTTTCAGGGGTGTATTCGAACAGCGCCGTGAATTTCGTTCCGCCAGTAGTCTTGATATCGAAGTCGGTCAGTTCCGCAGAGTGCCGTCGATCACTCGTCCGTCCTGGCGAATCCAGCGCTTGTCCATCGAAGTCCCAGATCGAAGTAGCGGCGGAAACGTTCCTCACTGGTGCGCAGTCGCTCGTGGCGCAGCGTTGGTACACCGAGATGCAAAAAGGAAACAGCGCGGGAAGCACCAAGAGCAATAAATCGATGAGCTGTTTACGCTTATTGATTCCGCCTCACTTCCGGTAACTCCATCCCTAAGGCTCATAATCCGTTGGGACTCATAATCGCTTGGTCCTGGGTTCGAGTCCGAGCCTCGCACCAATTTACTCAAACTGCGAGCTTGTACATTCGCATGCTGTCATTCAAAGTATTCTCGTAGTCCACCGAATCAGTCCCCAATGTAGCGATGGCTGCCAGACGCCGATGAAAACATTTGCTCGCATGAATCCGGGTGAGATAGGCATACGTATAGAGATCGTCACCCTACTGTGGCGCCCGGGGAATGTTCACTGCACAAACGAGGCGAACAAAACGAATGTCGGAACGAATCGATAGATACGTCGAAATCTTTGAGGCGGAACTGAGGCTCGCCCAGTTGGAGCTGGATGCTTTGGAGCAGAGACAGAAGGAACTGCATGTGACGCAGGAACAGCTCTCGGCGAAGATCAGTGCCAGACAAGTGCAAATAAACCTATTGCAGCATTATATGAACGCCGGCTCGAAGGAGCTGCGACTGGTGATGAATACGGAATCGCCGATCTGCCCCCTATGCTTGGCGAGAGCAAAGGGCCGCGCGCCTCTGGTAGTTATAAATGACGGGAAGCGGCACCGCTGTGAAAAATGCCTGACTGAGTTTGTTTGGCATACGGCCGACGCAGTTCATCCGTTACCCACGGTGTTGTTCGTTGTCCCCAAAGATGCCGCGTAGTGGGCCGTGAAGAATCCCTGAAATCCATGTGCGCAGGAATTTGCGGTGTTACTCAAGCGCGGCGTGCGCGGGACGGCACGCTGCTGAAGGTTACTCGTCGACCGCTTAAGCATCCGGCCGCGCGGCCACAACGTCGCTCGCTGCTGATGCTGGAAGCAGATGGTCGAACTTGGTCTTGACCACCGCGTCGCGTAGCATTCGCACGAACGAGCCTCCAGGCGCGGCCGATCCAGCACGGTGATCGGCCGCGGCTGTATTGAATCAATCCGGCGTTCTGCAATTTCCCTGCGGCCTCGGCCACGCCTTGGCGCCGTACGCCCAGCGTCTTGCCAATCAATTCCTGCGTCATGCTCAACTGGTTGAACGCTAGCCGGTCCAGACTCATCAGCAGCCAACGGCACAGTTGGCTCCGTCTTCATCGCCGCCATACCGATGCAGTGCATCGATACAATGCCGGCTCCGATCAGCCACCCAGCCCCGAGCAGCCTGGGCCAGGGCAAAGTGCTGCGGCTGACGATGAACAGCGAGAACGCAGAAGTCAGGCCTGGGGGCAGCAGCGATACCAGCGTAAGGGGGACGTCATAAGTAACCCGCATCGGCAGCTCAAACGCCAGCATGCACGATGAAGTGCATCGACCAGATGCCGATTCCCATCGCGCACGCTCCGCCTACTAACCACAGCCAACGTCCGCTTTCACGCAGTCGCTTAACTCAAGAAGACCCGAAGTCGTGCTGGGAGTCGAGCGGTTCAAGCAACCATCGTCGGCACAGGCTGCTCGAGCGTGATCGTGCCGTCCACGTGCCGGGAAACGGATCGCCGGTGAATGAGGCGTGCACGGTGTGGAGTTCAGCGGGCTGGTACAGTTAGCCGAACGACATCGAACGACATCGAACAACAACAAGCGAGGAGCAATTCATGGAACTACGACTCAAGGGCCGCACCGCCGTCGTCACCGGCGCATCGAAAGGCATCGGGTTTGCGATCGCACGCGGCCTCGCGGCGGAAGGTTGCGACGTGCACGTCGTCGCGCGCGACCGCGAGAAGCTGGAAGGCGGAGCGGCACGTATACGCGATGAGTTCGGTGTCGCGGCGACTGCTCATGCACTGGACCTCGCGCAGAGCGAAAACATCGATGCGTTGATGGCAGCGGTCGGCACGCCGGACATTCTGGTCAACAACGCTGGCGCGATTCCGGGCGGTAATCTGCAGGCGGTCGATGAATCCCGCTGGCGCAATGCGTGGGATCTCAAAGTATTCGGCTACATCAACTTGTCACGTGCCTTCTATGCCGCGATGAAACAGGCTAAACGCGGCGTGATTATCAACGTCACGGGTCTCGCCGGCGATCGTCTCGACTTCAATTACATCGCCGGCTCAACCGGCAATGCGGGCCTCAACGCATTCACGCGCACGCTCGGCAGCTTGAGCCTCGAAGACGGCATTCGCGTTCTCGCGGTGAGTCCGGGCGCGGTGGAAACCGAACGGCTGGTGACGTTGATGCGTACGCGCGCGGCCGACAAACTAGGCGACGCCGAGCGCTGGCGCGAGTTTCTCGGCGGCCTGCCGCTCGGCAGAGCCGCCACGGTCGAAGAGGTTGCCGATGTGGTGGTGTTCGCGGCGTCCGATCGCGCGTCATATCTGAGCGGCATTGTGATCACGGTCGACGGCGGACACAACGCGCGCGGCAGCAGCTTCACGTGATGAGGCTAACGGGTGAGTGCGTGCGATCGTAGTCTAGGCAATACAGCTCGCGTAGCACGGCGCGTAGAGAAGGTTGAGCTTCGTCGAGCTCTATCCTAGCGATCTCAAGGAAGCGGACCTTCACTCGTGCTTATACTTGCTCAGAACTTCGCTCAACTCGAAAGCTTTAATTTCTCCCCGGTGGTAGGCGGCTATACGGTCCTCCGCCTCCGCAGCCCAGCTTGCATCTAACGCTGGGCTGGTTTGATCC
>JBBRGM010000458.1:0-4103 GCA_038240725.1 Burkholderiales bacterium
CGTGCGCCAAGTCAGGTACAGCTTGATGCGCCCGTCCTCGAGGTTCGCGCCCAGCGAGGTCGCGTATACATGCAGTGCATCCGGCAGCAAGCCATCAGCCTTGCTCACGTCGGCGATCAGCTGTTCGCGCCGCCCGTAATCGACCGACTGCCGATTATCCGGATCCACCAAGTTAAAGCTCCACAACTCGGTGCCTTGATATAAATCCGGCACGCCTGGCACCGTCAGCTTGAGCAGCAGTTGCGACAAGCTGTTGAGCAAACCGGAGCGCGCAAGTTTCCGCTGCAACGGCAGAAACTCGGCGAGAAACCGATTCTCCGGCGCCGGATCGAGCAGCGTGCCGATGAAGCTCATCATCGCCTGCTCATACGGCTCGTTGTTGTTGATCCAGGAGGTGTGCACCTTGGCTTCGCGCAGCGCTTTCAGCATGTACTGTTCGATGCGCTTGCGAAATCGCCCAAGGCCTGCCTCATCGAGCATCTGCAACGGCCATGCGCCGAGCAGCGTCTGGTAGAGCAGATATTCGTCGTTGCGATCCGGCGCCTGCGCATCATCCACACGTGTTTTCGCCGCTTTGTTGATGCGGTCCCAGCGAATCACGTTCGCTCGCCATTCTTCGGGCAGCTCGGACAGCACATCGATGCGCGCGCGCACATCTTCCGATCGCTTGCTGTCATGGGTCGATGTGGTCAACATCGAATGCGGCCACGAGCGCTGGCGCTCTCGGTTGGCGAGGTGGAATTTCATCAGCGGCACGCCGAACACGCGCGGATCGCCGCCGACTTCGTTCAGCGATGCCAGCCGTGTATAGATATAAAACGAGGTATCTTCCAAGCCTTTCGCCATCACCGGCGATGTGTACTGCTGCAGCTTCATGGTGAAGGCGACGACGGCATCGCGATAGGCGTCGCTTTTGCCCTCGGCGATGGTGGTTAGAAACGTCTCGCGCACGAACTCGAACACGCTCACGTCCGCGGCCTGGCTGCGCTTTTTCGCGGAATCGACAGCGGCGTTGATGTATTGGCGATCGACGTCGGATACGTGGCCGGGTGCGATGTAAGTGCGGTAGACGGGAAAGCTCGCGACGACTTCACGCAGCGCGTAACGCAACGCGTTGTATGTGAAGTCGTAGGTGCGTCGATCGGCTTCGGCAATTTTCAGCAGCACGCTCGCCAGCACGTTGAGCTCGCCGGCCAGCGCCGTGCGCATGATCATGCGTTTACTACGATAGAGCAGCTCGGGAAACGGCACGATGGATTGCGAGAAGGCGCGGTACGTGCGCTCCATGCGCGTCGCCGCACTCGGATCGACGAAGACGCCGTTCAGCAGCGCGCCGAAGTCGTATCCTGTGGTGCCATGCACCGGCCAGTCGGCCGGCAGATGCTCGCCCTCTCCGAGAATTTTTTCGACAACGACGTACGTCGAGAGCGACTCGGTGGTTCCCGTTTCGGTTGCGACTGCCGTTGCCGACTGCATCTGCAGGCGGCGGAAATATTGCGCCGGATCGTACAGTCCGTCCGGATGATCGATGCGCAAGCCGTCGACTTTGCCTTCTTGCAGCCAGCGCAGCACCAGCGCATGCGTGGCAGTGAAGACTTGCGGATCTTCCATGCGCAGCGCCGCCAAATCGTGGATGTCGAAGAAGCGGCGATAGTTGATATCGTCCGATGCGACGCGCCAGTACGCTAGGCGATAGGCCTGCGCACCGAGCAGCGCATGCAACGCATCGAAGCTGGAAGGCTCGCCTTGTGTGCCGGCAAGCTGTGCGACATTCTCGGCGATGTAATGCGCGATATCGGGCGAGCGCGCGTGCACGGCCGCGAGATGGCGTTTGTGCAAATCCTTGTCGCGCTGCCGTTCGCCCCGGCGTTCCGGGTCGGTATCGTCGCGCGCCGGCAGGTGACCGAATGCCGTGATCAGGCTGCGAAGCTCGAGTACGTCGGCGTGATTGCTGTCTAGCCGCGCATCGAGCCGTTCCACGCCGGGACTGAGAATGCGCGGATACTCGCCCGGATCGACCGGAAAGCGATGGTCGAAATACCACACGCTGAATTCGCCGCGCTCGGCATCGAACTGCAGCTTGAGCTCGCCGCGTTCCAGCACGGCGCCGTACTGATCGCCGAGAACGGGCACCAGAACTTTGCCGTGCAGGGCAGGTTTCAGCGGATGCCAGTCGATGTCGAAGAAGCCGGCGTACGCAGACGCCTCGCCGTTCTCCAATACGTCGAGCCACCATTGATTGTCGGCGCCCATCACGCCCATGTGATTGGGCACGATGTCGAGCACCTGTCCCATCCCGTGTGCTTTCAGCGCGGCGACGAACGCTTCGAAGTCTTCCTCGTTGCCGATCTCGGGATTCAACGCGTTGTGATCGATGATGTCGTAGCCGTGCGTGCTGCCCGGCCGCGCTTTCAGATACGGCGACGCATAGACGTGCGTGATGCCGAGCCGGCGCAGATATGGAACGATGCGCGTTGCCTGCGCAAACGTGAACGTGCGATTGAACTGCAGGCGATAAGTCGCACGCGGCACGATCGGCTGGCGCTGCGGCGTGGCGTGATCCCACGGCTCGGCTTTCGGTTTGATCGCCATGCCGCGTTCCTGCTGCAGCGCCTGGCGCAGGGCGACGACGCGCGGATCGTCGCCCCATTCCTCCATGTTGAGCGGCAGCTTGCGGCGCCAGTTCGGATAGCTGTCCGTCGTGCCCGGCATATTGACTTGCTCGAGCTGGCCGAACACGTCTTCGGGCTGCACCACCATAATTTTCGAGGGCGTTCGCGAGAGATAGGTCTGGATCGCGAGCGCGAGCTCCGGCGTCATCTCGGGTGCGGATGACGAATGGACGCTGACGCCGGGCGGCAAAAGATTCTCGCGTTCGAGCGCGAGCAGCATTCGCGCGCGTTCTTCCGCGCGTCGAATGAGCTGCACTGAGCGCACTTCTTCGGACGGAAACAGATTCAGGCTGACGCGCGTATCCAGATCGTGGCCGAGCCAGTAGCCTTTCAGCGTGGGCAGGTCGTGCGTCGTCGCTGCCACCAGCGCTTGCACCGGATAGGCGGACGGCGGCTTGAAACTGCCGTCGTTTTCCTTCTCGAACATCAGCAAACGATAAGACAGTATGCCGAGCGGCTCCGACGCCGCACGCAGCTCATCGGGAACGGTGCCGAGATCTTCGCCGATTACCATGCACTGGTTGCGCTGGCTTTCCAGCGCCAGAATGCCGAGCAGATCGCGCAGCGGATAGTAGACGTACGCGCCGTCGGCGGCCGATTTTCCCGGCGGCACCCAATACAAGCGCAACAGCCCCATCACGTGATCGATGCGCAAGCCGCCGGCGCTGCGCATGTTCGCGCGCAATAGCGCGATGAACGGCGCGTAGGCGAGCTCGCGCAGCCGATGCGGGATCATCGGCGGCAAGCCCCAGTCCTGGCCCTTCATATTGAAATCGTCCGGCGGCGCGCCGATGCTGGCGTCCTTCGCGTAGAGATCCTGGAACGACCAGACGTCGGCGCCACCGCGATCGACGCTGACCGCGAGATCCTGATACACGCCGACGCCGAGTCCAAGATCCCACGCGCGTTTGCCGACGGCTTCGAGCTGCAGCTCGCATTCGCGCTGCAGCCACGCGTAGAAATCAAGGCGCTTACGATTTGCGCGCGCGAACTCGGCGACCGCAGGCGAGGCAGGATCGCGAAACGCTTCGGGCCACACCGGCCAGCCCCACAGCGCTGCGTCCTGCTTTAAAAAATGTTCGTGCAGCGCGTGATACAACGCGAACCGCTCAAGCGCAGGCCCGGCGCCGCGTTGCCATTGCGTGAACGCCTGCCAGGCGTCGCGTCGCGTGCTGCGATCGTTGTTGAACTGCTCGAACACGAGCTCGAGGACCGCGAGTTTTTCTGCAGTGACGGCGACGTAGTCGACCAGCTCGGTTGCACGCAGGGCGCGCAGCCGCGCCTGGAACTCGCCGCTCGTAACCAGCGCTTGCGCCGCGGCAGCGTTTTGAAATCCCGTCACTGCCTCGACATCGAGACAGAGGACGTTGTTGAACAGGCGACTGGACGGGCTATACGGACTGCAATGCTGCGGGTTACTGGGAAATAATG
>JBBRGM010000459.1:0-4098 GCA_038240725.1 Burkholderiales bacterium
ACGGCAAGTTTCGATATAATCGTGATCGGTGCCGGTGCGGCCGGCATGATGTGCGCGGCCGTAGCCGCGCAGCGTGGGCGGCGCGTGCTGCTGATCGAGCATGCCCCGAAGCTGGCGGAGAAAATCCGCATCTCGGGCGGCGGGCGCTGCAACTTCACCAATCTGCATTGTCGAACCGAGAATTTTCTGTCCGCCAATCCGAACTTCTGCCGATCGGCGCTGGCGCGCTACACCCCGCAGCACTACATCGCATTGATCGAGCGCTACGGCATCGCGTATCACGAGAAAAAGCTCGGCCAGTTGTTCTGCGATGATTCTTCGCAGAGCGTCATCGAAATGCTGCTGGCGGAGTGCGACGCCGGTCACGTCGACTGGCAGATGCCGTGCGCGGTGCAGTCGATCGAGCAGCATGCCGACGGCTTCGACGTGCGGGCCGACACCGGTGAGTTTCACTGCGCCTCGCTGGTGATTGCCACCGGCGGACTTTCGATCCCGAAGATCGGCGCGAGTCCGTTCGGTTACAAAGTTGCTGAGCAATTCGGTCTGAACATCATCGCGCCGCGGCCTGCGCTGGTACCGCTGGCGTTCGATGCGAACGAGCTTGCGCGCTACGGCGACCTCTCCGGTGTTTCGATCGATACGGCGGTGAGCTGCAACGGCGGCCGCTTCCGCGAAAATCTTCTACTCACGCACCGCGGCTTGTCTGGCCCCGCCATTCTGCAAATCTCGTCGTACTGGACGCCGGGCGTGCCGTTGCACATCGATCTCCTGCCGGACCTGCCGGCAGAGCCGCTGCTGTTCGCGAACCGTCGCAGCACGGCGCTGGCGTCGACGTTGCTGGCGGACCATCTGCCGCGCCGCTTCGCGCAGCAGTGGTGCGAGGCAATGCATGCGACGAATCCGATCGATCAGATGAGCGACAAGGCGTTGCGCGCGCTCGCCGCATCGCTGCACGACTGGGAGGTGAAACCGTCGGGCACGACGGGATACGCAAAGGCAGAGGTGACGCTCGGCGGTGTCGACACCGATGAGCTGTCGTCGAAGACCATGGAAGCCAAGCGCACACCCGGCCTATACTTCATCGGCGAAGTAGTGGACGTGACCGGCCATCTCGGCGGATTCAACTTTCAGTGGGCGTGGGCGTCGGGCTTTTGCGCTGGGCAATTCGTTTGAGTTGCGCCTTCGCAAGGCTTGCTTTGCACGGTGCACTCGAACGATAGTGCGATTGTTCCGAAGCTTGATCGGCAAGGAGGGACTATGACCAGGCAAACGGGCATCTCGCGCCGAGCCACTGACGCTCCACCCGCCAACGTCTGGCGGCGCACCGACTCCCGGTGATCCGCGAAGTCGATGACTGACGTCGTTCTAGTTCTCAACGCCGGCTCGTCCAGCATCAAGTTTGCGCTGTACGCGCAAGCCGACGATGGGACGGACAGCGATCTGCGTCTCGAGCTCAGCGGCGCGATCGATGGCTTGCAAGCGCATCCGCACTTCCGCGCGCAAGACCGGACCGGAAGCGTAATTGCGCAAAAACAGTGGTCCGATGCGCAAGCGTTGGATCACGACAGTGCGGTCGCGTACCTGAACACGTTTTTGCAAAGCCAGCTCGCGGGTCGTCGCGTAGCCGGCGTTGGCCATCGCGTGGTTCACGGCGGGATGGAATTCTCGGGGCCGGTACGAGTGAACGCGGAGCTACTCACCCGGCTGGAAGCACTGGTGCCGCTCGCCCCGCTGCATCAGCCGCACAATCTTCTGCCGATCAAGCTCTGGCTAGACCAGGAACCCGATGTACCGCAGATCGCTTGTTTCGACACTGCGTTCCACCGCACGCAGCCGCCGCTCGCGCAGGCGTTCGCGCTGCCGCCATCGATAAC
Source organism: Burkholderiales bacterium (assembly GCA_038240725.1). Classification (GTDB taxonomy): domain Bacteria; phylum Pseudomonadota; class Gammaproteobacteria; order Burkholderiales; family SHXO01; genus SHXO01. The sequence goes on from JBBRGM010000459.1 coordinate 1,875, forward strand.
GGACCGCGGTGTGCGGCGCTACGGTTTTCATGGGCTATCCTACGAATACATCGCGGCTAGCCTGACGCGACTCGACCCGACGCTTGCCGACGCCCGGGTAGTCGTGATGCACCTGGGCAACGGCGCCAGCATGTGCGCAATGCAAGCGGGCAGCAGCGTGGCGACCACGATGGGATTGACGACACTGGACGGCTTGCCGATGGGCACGCGCAGCGGCAGTCTTGATCCCGGTGTGCTGCTGTATCTCATGCAGGAGATGAGCATGGATGCGCATGCCATCGAGACGCTGCTCTACGAGCAATCAGGCTTACTCGGCGTCTCGGGAATCTCCGGCGACATGCGCGAGCTGGAAGCCAGCCGCGATCCACGCGCGAGAGCGGCGATCGATCTCTATGCCTATCGAATCAACCGCGAGCTCGGCTCGTTGACCGCCGCACTCGGCGGTCTCGACGCCATCGTGTTCACAGCAGGCATCGGCGAAAATAGCGCGCTGGTGCGCAGACTGGCGTGCGACTACGCGAAATGGCTCGACGTGTCTCTCGACGACGCTGCCAATGACAAGCACGGGCCGCGCATTAGCTCAGAGCGCAGCGGCATTTCGGTGTGGGTGATTCCAACGAACGAGGCGCTGATGATCGCGCGCCACACCGTTGCGATGATCGACGGTCTGACGCCGCCTTCATCGATGTGAAGCGCGGCGAGGCTATTTGCTGCCCGCCTTGCTCTTGCGCGTTGCGGGTTTCTTGGCTGCGACCGTCTTAGGCGGGGTGCGTCTCGCGGCCGTCTTGCGGGCCAAAGTGTTCGTCGCTGCGGGTTTGCGTGCCGTCGTTTTGTTTGCGGCAGGTGCCTGCTGTCGCTTTCTTAACTGCCGGTTTGAGCGCGGAGGTTATTTTCGCGGCCGTTTTCTTTACCGTCTTGCGCGCCGAGTTGATCGCTGCGCTGATTTTCTCAGCCATGTTCTTGGTTGCCGGGGTCTTCGTCGCTGGGGTTTTCTTCGCTGGGGTCTTCGTCGCTGGGATCTTCATTGCTGGCGACTTCCGAGCGGCCGGCTTTTTCGCCGCTGCAGCTTTGCCGCCCAGGCGTCCGCCTTTTCTGGCCGGTGCCTCGTTTATTTTCTTGCCACGCCCGCTGCCGCTCTTTTTGCCGCCTCCGGTCATTGCATTTACCGTGGCCCAGGCGCGGCGTTCTGCCTCGTCTTTTCCAGTGCCGCGATCTTCGTAGCCTTCTTCGACGCGCTCCGCGTGACGCTTCTGTTTGTTCGTGTAAGCCGCTTTGCTTCCTCTTGGCATGAGACCTCCGTCTTCGTTGTAGTTGTCGATCGATCACGGGAAACCAATACTGACAACCGCGTGCGGTCCAACACGAGTACTGTCCAGCAGTAAATCGCGCCGCGCAATCGGATAGTGTCCGAAGCTGCCGTCAGCATGCCACCTACTTGCTCCGGTGCTGCTTCGCTGAGTCGCTGCAATGTACGCTCCGCATGAGCGACGTATCCAGGCGCGGCGCACCGGAATTGCGCAATCGCAAGCCGCGATGCGCTAACATCCGCAGCGTGTCTGAGGCGTGGAGCCGATCCGAGAGCGGCCCGCTCAGCACGGTTATCGAGCATCGTTCGGCTCGATCGCTTCGATATAGTGCGATCGCGTTACGTGCAATTGGACGCCTGGAATGCTGTACACAGCGCGGGACGGGGCAACCCGACGCTGCGCACCTCGCGCGCGATCCTTGCATTGGAGCGCGGTGTGTAACGCATGGAGGTGTCCGTTTTCATCGTCATCAAGGGAGGAAAATAACATGCATGGGTTCACGGGCAAGCGGAGGAACGTTATGCGGGCCGGCGTGGCGATCGTGGCCGCAGCGGCATTCACCGTCGGGGCGGTTTGGTCCGGCCCGGCGCTGGCGCAGGAGAAGCTGAAGGTCGCAGCGATCTATACCGTGCCGGTCGAGCAGCAGTGGGTCTCGCGTATCCACAAGGCGCTGAATGCCGCAAAAGCGAAAGGCGAGATCGAGTACGTGTTCTCCGAGACCGTCACTAACGCAGATTACGAACGCGTGATGCGTCAGTACGCGGAGCAGGGCAATCAGCTGATCGTCGGCGAGGCGTTCGCAGTGGAATCGGCCGCACGCAAAGTCGCGAAGGATTATCCGAAGGTCAGCTTTATGCTAGGCTCATACGGTAAACCGCAGGAGCCGAACTTCTCGGTATTCTACAACTATATTCAGT
>JBBRGM010000460.1:0-4095 GCA_038240725.1 Burkholderiales bacterium
AGTGCGTTGGAGGCTTCGGCCGTCACCAGCTCATCGGCTACGAGCTCACGCAAGATTTCATCGAGCGTGAGTCGGCGGTCGGCTTGCCGCTGCGGAGGAGCCTGCTGTGCGGTCGCGGAAGTGGCCATGAAGGTGTACTGGAAAAGCGCTCAGCGAAAGCGAATTCTATTCCAATGGTACGCACGCCGGGGATTCGCGCGGACACGATTGCAGATCGACCGCATGCTCGAGGCTCGTTATCAGCTCGCCGCGGTCAAAGGGAAATACGCTTCGACCGACGTTCGATGGCGCTTAATTCGCGCGGCGTAGCGCGGTCGGCACGCGGTTGCGGTCGCGAGCTTCCGACGGCATCCGGCGGAACCGGCGCGCTGTTTCAAAGCACTCGACGCAGCGCCGGTGCCTAAATTTACGTAACGAATTCGCTTGTCGCAGGTCATTCAGTCACGCTGCGTCGATCGCGGACCGCGCAGCCGATTGCGTCATAATGACGCAATCGGTCGATTCGAACCCTTAATACCGGCAAGTCCTCCCAGTGGCCGCCCCAGACTTATCCAAATTACGCATCGCGCGCGATGCCGCTGCGCCCGGCACAACCGTGCGCAAGCGAAGCGCGTGGCGTCGCTTCCTCGTGCCCGTCTTGATCTTGATCGCAGTCGCTGCGATCGCATCGTTCGCCTACCAGCGTACGATCGGTGCACCGCCGGAAGTCGACACGACGACCGTCACGCTCGCCTATCCGTATCAAGCCTATACCACACTCAACGCTACCGGCTATGTCGTCGCGCAGCGCAAAGCTTCGGTCGCATCGAAGGCAACCGGGCGCATGGAATGGCTGGGTGTGGCCGAAGGCAGCCGGGTGAAAAAAAATGACATCATCGCGCGTCTGGAAATGCAAGACGTGTCCGCGTCGCGCGATCAGGCCGCCGCGAACGTCAAGGTCGCGCGCGCGAACATCGATCAGGTGCTCGCTGAAGAATCCGATGCGCAACGGCAATTGACGCGAACCGAAGAATTGCTCGCGCAAAACTTCGTTTCCAAGTCGGCGTACGACACCGCGGTTGCGCGCGCCGACAAAGCTCGAGCGGCGGTCGGCAGTGCGCGCGCCGCACTGGCGGCGGCGCAAGCGAATCAGCGCGCGGCGCAGGTGTCGGTTGAGCAAACGATCATTCGCGCGCCGTTCGACGGCGTGGTGCTGACCAAAAATGCCAACGTGGGCGACACCATCACGCCGTTCTCGCAGGCCGTCGATACCAAAGGCGCGGTGGTTACGATTGCGGATATGGCCTCGCTCGAAGTCGAAGCGGACGTGTCCGAGTCGAGCTTGCAGAAGGTCACGGTAGGTCAGCCGTGCGAGATCGAGTTGGACGCGATTCCCGGCGTCCGCTTTCAAGGCGCGGTCAATCGCATCGTGCCGACCGTCGATCGATCGAAAGCGACGGTGATGACTAAGATCGGATTTCGCGCGCTGGATCCACGCATTCTGCCGGACATGAGCGCCAAAGTTTCGTTTCTGTCGCAGGCAGTCCCATCCGGCCAGCGCGACGCGCGTCCGGCAGTCGCGGCGGATGCCGTTGTCGAGCGGAACGGACAATCGGTCGTATTCATCATCCGCGATGCGCATGCGAAACAAATGACCGTGCAAATCGGCAATCGAATCGGCGATCTGGTGGAAATCAAAAGCGGCGTGCAGCCCGGCGACAAAGTGGTTGTGCGCCCGCCTGCGAAATTGCAGAACGGCATGCCGGTGCGACTCGCAAAGCAGTAGCATGAGCGAGAGCGCACGTCCGATCGTCGCGATCCGCGGCCTCAGCAAGTTCTATGAGCGTTGCGATCAGGTGATATCCGTTCTCACCGATATCAATCTCGATGTCGTGGCGGGCGATTTCGTTGCGCTGATGGGCCCTTCGGGTTCCGGCAAGAGCACGCTGCTCAATCTCATCGCCGGCATCGACAAGCCGAGCGGGGGTTCATTGGCGGTAAATGGCCTGGATATCACGCGCTTGTCGGACACCGAATTGTCGGACTGGCGCGCTCAGCATGTCGGTTTCATCTTCCAGTTCTACAACCTGCTGCCGGTGCTCACCGCGCGCGAGAACGTCGAGCTGCCGTTGCTGCTCACCGATCTCTCGCGCCGCGAGCGGCACGAGCATGTCGAAGCGGCGCTCGGCATGGTCGGTCTGCTGGATCGCATGTCACACTATCCATCGGAGCTGTCCGGCGGCCAGCAGCAACGCGTCGCCATCGCGCGTGCCATCATCACGGATCCGACAATTTTGGTAGCCGACGAGCCGACCGGCGATCTCGATCGCGTATCCGCCGCCGATGTGCTCGCGCTGATGGAGCAACTAAATCGGGAGTTGAACAAGACGATCATCATGGTGACTCACGACCAACGTGCCGCTGAACATGCGCATCGGATGGTTCATCTTGACAAAGGCGTGTTGGCTGGCTAGCCAACACGCCTTTGTCCAGGGGTTAGGGGCTAGGGGCTTTAAATGCAGGGACTGGGGGCTAGGGACTGGGGGCTAGGGATTGAGCGGCTGCGCCGCGCAAGATTCTGAAACGATATCTTCGATCGAGTTCATTGCCGCTTTCCCTAATCCCCAGCCCCTAGACCCTAACCCCTGCATTTAAGTCCCTAGCCCCGAGTCCCTGCTTTCAAGAGTCCCTGATGTTCATTAAACTTATTTTTCGCAACGCATTCCGACACAAACTTCGCACCGCGCTGACCGTGTTGGGGATCGTGATCGCGGTGCTTGCGTTCGGATTGCTGCAAACGGTGGTGGGTGCGTGGTACGCGGGTGTCGACGCGTCATCGAGCACGCGACTGGTCACGCGCAACGCGATCTCGCTGGTGTTTGCACTGCCGCTCACGTACGGCGACAAGATCCGCCAGTTGGAAGGCGTGCGCATCGTCAGCCGGGCAAATTGGTTCGGCGGCGTCTACGTCGACAAGCGCAATTTCTTTCCGCAGTTCGCCATCGACGGCAAGCCGTACTTCGAGTTGTATCCCGAGTTTCGCGTGCCGCCGGACCAGTTGAAGGCATTTCTGCTGGATCGCAAAGGCTGTGTGGTCGGGCGCAAACTCGCACAACAGTACGGATTCAAGATCGGCGACACGCTGCCGTTGCGCGGTACGATTTTTCCCGGCGAATGGGATTTCGTCGTGCGCGCGATCTACACCGGCGCGGATGCGAAAACCGATGAATCGCAGTTCTTCTTCCAGTGGGACTATTTGAACGAGACGATGAAGAAGACGGCGCCGCGCCGTGCGAACCAGGTCGGGATTTTTCTGGTGGGCATCGGCGATGCGGATGCGGCGGCAGCAACCTCGCGTCGCATCGACAGTGTCTTTCGCAACTCGCTTGCCGAAACGCTCACCGAGACCGAGAAGGCGTTTCAGCTCGGCTTCATTTCGATGACCGAAGCGATCGTGGTTGCCGTGCGCGTCGTCTCGTTCGTGATCATCGTCATCATCATGGCGGTCATGGCCAATACGATGGCGATGTCGACGCGCGAGCGCTTGTCCGAATACGCCACGCTCAAAGCGCTAGGGTTCGGTCCGGGCTTTGTGCGCGGTTTGATTTTCAGCGAATCGCTGTTGATCGCGTCGCTGGGCGGTCTGCTCGGAATGCTGGCGACCTTACCGGTGGTCGCCGCTTTCGGTTCGGTAATTGCGAAGCTGTTTCCGGTATTTCAAGTCTCGCTGCGAACCGTGCTCATGCAAGGCGCTGCAATGCTGGTGGTCGGCATTGTCGCCGCGCTTGTGCCCAGCGTGCGCGCCTCGCGCGTGCACATTGCGGAAGGTTTGCGCGCGCGCGGTTGACGCACGCGTGAGTGGCCATGTCGGTCCCGTTCTCATACGTTGCACGCAATCTGGTTGCCCGGCGAGTTACCACCTTGCTCACCGCGGGCGGCATGGCTTTGGTGGTTTACGTATTCGCCACCGTGCTCATGCTCGATGAAGGCTTGCGCTCGACGCTGACGGGAACAGGCTCGATGGATAACGTGATCGCAATACGGCGTGGAGCGGATACCGAAGTGCAGAGCGGCGTCGACCGCGAGCAAGCCGATGTGGTCGAAAGTCAGCCCGAA
>JBBRGM010000461.1:0-4090 GCA_038240725.1 Burkholderiales bacterium
GGTCGTGCGCGGCTTCGCGCCACACTTCCGCACGTTGTCGCTGGAGCGCATTCACTTGCTCCAGCGCGCGCTCGAGATCGTTCACCCGTCCAACAGCGGCGGCTTGCTGAAGGCGCGCGTATTCGCTCACGCTCGAGCTGACGCCTTCGCCGCATAAATCGAGCAGTGCACGGCGCACGTTCGCCATCACGTTCGACCCCAGCTCGGCGTGGTCCCGTTCGTAGGCTTCCAACTCTTCGAGCACGCAGCCATGCAGATGGTGCCACTCCCGCGTTACCTCGCCGAGGTTGTAGCCCTCCTGCCAGCGATGCGCGCCGTGCTGGACGCTGCCGCGATGGGCGTCGTCATTGCTTTCTACCGCAGGGTCGCCGGATTGCAGCTCGCACTGGAAAGCGTCGAGTACCGCGGGGATATGGTCGTTGAATTTATTGCGCGTCAGCGCCACTGCGGTGGCGAGCGCAGGATCGCTCTTTACGGCGTCCCGCCAAGCTTTCAATATTGCCGGTCTGCGGCTGAGCAGATGGGCGGCAACCGCGCGCAAGTGCTGTTGAGCGGTGGTCATGGACGCTCCCCGGTTCGCTGGTCCCTACAGCGACACTTTACTGCATTATTCTTACGAAGCCAGAGTCGAGTGCGTAGATCGCGAATCCGCGTCGGCCGGCAGACGCTATCGCGGCCGACATCTGTTTTTGCGCCATCGAGCTCCCGCCGGCGCGGCAACCAAACAGGCGCCCGAGCGTAGTGCTAGAGTGCAGTCGTACATCGTCGTAGCGGATTCCGCAGAGCGCGAGGCGCTCATCGATCTACATCGCGTTGCCAAGGCCAGTGCATTCGCACACGGTAACGCTGTTGACGTTAGCCAAACACGCATAGTCGCAGGCGATCATGCCAAGGGCGGCATTACGTTTGCACAAAATAACAGCGCCGAGCACCACAGTATGCCCCGCAGCGCGACCGCCCCAGGCTGCGTGGACTTCGTGCTACCGCTCGACCAGATTGCCGCGGAGCTCAGCTGCATCGTGAAGCACCCTTACGCGATGCCGTGCGCAGCGCCGGATTTATCCAAGATCGCCCGGGTGCCGCATAAGATCAAGGAGGTCGACTTTCTTCCACACAAGTTCAACACACTGTATCGCCGCATCAGCGTCCGGATGATCCTGCATCGCGTGAACGGGCTGCCGGAATACGCCGAGCTGTTGCGCAGCAAGCCCGAGGAAGTGCGACAGCTGGTAAGGATGTGCTCATCGGCGTCACCACTTTTTTCCGCACATCCTAAGGTGTTCGAAACGCTGAAGACGAATGTACTTCTTAGACTTATCGCGGGTCGGCCGCCTGGCGAGCCGCTGCGCATCCGAGTGGTCGGCTGCTCGCCCGGTGACGAGGTCTAATCGCTCGCTATGGCATTTGCGAGTGTGCCGATGCGTCGGTAGGCGCAAGCGGATCGCTCCTTGCATCGCACCTCCGGGGGGCTGGGCATCGGCCTTACGGTCGTTCATACTTTGGTTGGACTGCACGGCGGTTCGATCGAAGCGCATAGCGATGGGCTGAATCGAGGCAGCGAATTCGTGGTTTCTTTTCCCATCTTGGAGGCGAACATCGTGGCGGCCGGGACGCAACCAGCAAGTACGCAGTCCAGCAACGATGGCGGGCGTCGAGTGCTGGTCGTCGACGACAACGCGGACGCGGCGGAAAGTATCGGCACTCTGCTCGAGATCTTCGGTCACTCGGTACAGATCGCAGGCGATGGCGAAGGCGCGCTGGAGCGCGCACGCGAGTTCCGGCCCGAAGCGATCGTGCTCGACATCGGTCTGCCCGGCATCGACGGCTACGAGGTCGCTCGCCGACTGCGCGAGCGGCCGGAGATGCAGAACACGATCATGGTCGCCGTCTCCGGCTATGGCCGGCCGGACGACGTCAAGCGCGCGCTTGACGCAGGCTTCGATCAGCATCTGGTAAAGCCGGCCGACCCCGATGCGATCCACCGCCTGTTGATGTCCTCGCGCGCGCGCCCAACCTGAACGCCGTTGCGCACAACTTCGCGTATGTGGCTCGCTGTGCGACGGTGATCGGTCCTCGTCCCGCGGCACGTTGCGGCCCTTAAGCTCGCGCGATGAGCGGATCGCATCGGCCGTGGCACTGATAGAAACTTTCAATCCTGCGTTCGGCTTCCCCGGCCTGGAGCCGCGCTGGACGCACGGCGGCAAACACGCCATCGGCACCGCCGCATCGCCCGCCAGCCGCATCTGGTTTACCCTCTGGAACGGCATCGTCACCGAGGTGTTCTACCCGACCATCGATCGCCCGCAGATCCGCGACCTGCAACTTCTGATCACCGACGGCGCGAGTTTTTTCCACGACGAGCGGCGCCACCTGCGCAGCCGCTGCGAACAGATTGCCCGCGATGCGCTGGCCTATCGCATCACCAACGAAGATCCGCAAGGCCGCTACACGATCGTCAAGGAGATCATCGCCGGCAGCGCACCGACGTGTCTATTGCAGCACACGCGGCTGCTGGGAGATGACGCGTTTCTCGATCGCCTGCAACTCTACGTGCTGTGTGCGCCGCATCTGCAAAACGGCGGCTGGCACAACAATGCGCTGGTCGCCGAGGTCGCCGGTCGGCGCATTCTCGCAGCCGAAAAGGACGGCATGTGGCTGGCGTTGGCGGCCACCTTGCCGTATGCGCGTTTGTCGTGCGGCTACGTTGGCGCGAGCGACGGTTGGACCGACCTCGCAACCGATTTCAAGCTCGACTGGACGTTCGACAACGCGCTCGATGGCAATGTCGCGCTGACCGGCGAGCTGGCTTTGAACGGCGCGCGCGAATTCACTTTGGGCCTCGCGTTCGGCGACAGCCTGCACAGCGCGGCCACGGCGCTGTTCCAAAGTCTCGGTTTGCCGTTTCTCGTGCACAAGCGGCGCTACGTGATGCAAGGTCAACAAGCCGGCCGCCGCATAAAGACGCTGGATGGCGCATCCGGCGACTACGGCGAGCTCTACCACCGCAGCTATGCCGTGCTGCTTGCACATCAAGACAAAACGTTCGCGGGCGCAACCATCGCATCGCTCGCCATTCCGTGGGGCGAGATGAAAGGCGACGGCGAGAACGGCGCTTATCATCTCGTGTGGACGCGCGACATGGTGAACAGCGCGATGGCGATGCTCGCCGCGGGTAATCAGGAAACGCCGCTGCGCGAGCTGATCTATCTCGCCGCAACCCAGAATCCCGACGGCGGCTTCGCGCAGAATTTCTGGATCGACGGCACCGCGCACTGGCTCGGCATTCAGCTCGACGAAGTCGCCTTTCCGATTCTGCTGGCCAGCCGGCTGGCGGACGAGGATGCGCTGCAAGGCTTCGATCCCTACCCGATCGTCATGCGGGCCGCGCAGTTTCTCGTGCGTCACGGCCCGGTGACCGAGCAGGAGCGTTGGGAGGAAGCCGCCGGCTATTCGCCTTCCACTCTGGCGGCAACCATCGCCGCGCTGGTGTGCGCTGCGCGATTCGCGCGCATCCGACAGGAGGAAACCGCCGCGCAGTATCTGGAAGCGTACGCAGATTTCATCGAGGATCATCTGGAAGAATGGACGGTGACTACGCGCGGGCGTTTGCATCCGCAAGTGTCGCGTCACTACATGCGGATTAACCCGGCAGCCGGCGATCCGGCGCGCACGCCGCAGGACGCAGCCGGCGGCATGCTGAGCTTGCCGAACCTGCCTCCGGGCGCGCCCTCGCTGTTCGAAGCACGCGATCTGGTCGACGCCGGTTTTCTCGAGCTCGTGCGCTACGGCATCCGCGCCGCCGACGATCCGCTGATCGTCGATTCGTTGCGGGTGATCGACGCCGTGCTGCGAGTCGACACGCCGTTCGGTCCTTGCTGGCGCCGCTACAACAACGACGGTTACGGCCAGCGCCCGGACGGCAGCGGCTTCGATGGCTGGGGCCAGGGCCGCGCGTGGCCGCTGTTGAGCGCCGAGCGTGGCTATTACGAGCTCGCGGCGAACCGCAGCATCGTGCCGTTCATTCGCGCCATGGAAGGTTTCGCTTCGGTCACCGGCCTGCTGCCGGAACAAGTGTGGGATGCGCCGGATC
>JBBRGM010000462.1:0-4082 GCA_038240725.1 Burkholderiales bacterium
GGCGACGCAGGATTTGAACGGCGCGATGGCGCTGATCGATCCGGTCTGGGGCGGCGCCTATCAATACTCGACCGACCGCGATTGGCAGCATCCGCATTACGAGAAAATACTGGCAATTCAGGCCGAAGCCATCCGTCTTTATGCACTCGGCGCGATGACGCTTAACCGTCCCGCGTATATCGACGCTGCGAAGAATATTCATCGCTACGTTACGCAGTTCTTGAGCGGCCCTGAGGGCGCGTTCTACGTGAGCCAGGATGCCGATGTGGTGCTCGGCGAGCACAGCGCCGATTACTTTGCGCTGAAAGACGCGGCCCGGCGCAAACGCGGCATGCCGGCCATCGACAAGCATTTATATTCCCGCGAGCAAGGCTGGATGGCGCAGGCGCTGGTGCAGCTGTACAGCGCAACGTTGGATCAGCGTTATCTGCAGCAGGCGGTGACGGCGCTCGACTGGGCAGTCGCTCATCGCTCGCTAGCCGCTGGCGGGTTCCGCCACGACGACATCGACGCTGCCGGTCCTTACCTCGAAGACACGCTTGCGATGGGGCGCGGCATGCTGGCGGTGTACACCGCCACCGGCGATCGCAAGTGGCTCGCACGCAGCGAGGCGGCCGGGCGCTTTATCAAGCAGACGTTTGCAGCGCCGCAGGGTGCGGGCTATCTCACGGCGGCCGATCGCCGGCAGGTGCTGAAGCCGAAACCGCAGATCGATGAAAATCTCGCAGCGGCGCGCTTCTTCAATCTGCTTGCACGCTATACCGGCAGCGGGGATTACGCGGCGCAATCGCAGCGCGCCATGCGCTATCTCGTTACGCGCGAGGTCGCACTGCTGCGCTCGACCGAGCCCGGCATTCTGATCGCCGATTTCGAAGTCACCAGCGATCCGGTTCATCTCACCATCGTCGGTCCGAAAGACGATCCGAATGCGCGGGCGTTGTTCGAATCCGCATTGCGCTATCCCGCCAGCTATCGGCGCATCGAATGGTGGGATCGGCGCGAAGGTGCGATGCCCAACGCCGATGTGCAATATCCCGAGCTCGCGAAAGCCGCGGCGTTCGTCTGCACCACCGGCGCCTGCTCGCTGCCGCAGTTCGAGCCCGCACAGATCATCACATTAGCGGAGCGCCTCGACGGCGTAAGCAAATAGCGCCTGCGTTGCCGGGCTAGTATCTGCGTTGCCGGGCGCGCAAAAGCAGCGGCCCGGAAGATCGATTCGCATCGATGTTCCGGGCCGCTGTTTTTTTCCGCACCGCTTAGATGCGGCGCGAAACTAGCTATTTTGCAGCGTTATGCAGAAACAGTCTTCGGAACCGCCACGCGGCTTTTCATCGACGTCACATACAGCGTCAGCAGCGCAGCAATCATTACCGAAACGGACAACACGCTGAGTGCCAACGTCATGCTGTGGGTAGCATCGCGAATACGGCCGACGACGAACGGGCTCACATAACCGGCGAGATTGCCGACGGAGTTGACCAGTGCGATGCCGGCTGCGGCCGCCGTGCCCGACAAAATGCTGGTCGGCAGAGACCAGAAGCACGATACCGCAGACATCACGCCGGCGGTTGCCACGCTCAGCGCCGCGATGCCGGCCCAGCCGCCGACGCCGGGCATGGCGCTGATCGCGAATGCAACCGAACCGATGATGCAGGCGAGAGCCACGTGCCAGCGCCGCTCGCCGGTGATGTCGGAATGCAGACCGTTCAACACCATCGCAACAGCGGCGACAGCCCAGGGTATCGCTGAGATGAAGCCGATTGCCACCTGGTCCTTGGTGATCGTTTCTTTGATGATCTGCGGCAGCCAGAACGAAATCCCGTAGGTGCCCATGACGATGCCGAAATAGACGAATGCCAGAATCCAGACCTTGGTATTGCGGAACGCATCGCCGACCGAATGACACGACTCGCCTTGCGATTGCTTGACCGCTTCTTCATCTTCCAGGCGCTTCAGCACGAATGCCTTTTCTTCAGCGGAGAGCCATTTCGATTTACTGGGGTTGTCATCGAGATAGAACAGCACACCGATGCCGACGATGATCGACGGAATGCCTTCCAGCAAATACAGCCACTGCCAGCCTTTCAACCCGCCGACACCCGCCATGTGCGCCAGAATCCAGCCTGATATCGGACCGCCGATGATCCCGGCAAACGCGACCGCGGTCATGAAATTGGCGACCATGCGTGCGCGATGCTGACGGGTGAACCAGTAGGTCAGATAAAGAATGATGCCGGGGAAAAATCCGGCTTCCGCAACGCCGAGCAGGAAGCGCAACACGTAGAACGTCGTCTCGCTGTTGGTGAACATCATGCCCGCGGAAATAATGCCCCACATGATCATGATGCGCGCGATCCAGATCTTCGCGCCGACCTTTTGCAGAATGACGTTACTGGGAACTTCGAACAAAAAATAGCCGAGGAAAAAGATCCCGGCGCCGGCGCCGTAAACCGTGTCGCTAAACGAAAGATCGGTCGCCATCTGCAGCTTGGCAAAGCCGACATTCACGCGATCCAGATACGCCAGAATGTAGAGCAGGAAGAGAAACGGAATGAGACGCCAAGCGATTTTCTTGTACGTCGCCTTCTCGAACTCCGGACTATAAGTTGTAGTACTCAATGGAGGCTCCTCCGTAAGTTATCGTGTCTGCCGCCGGACTCACGCACCGTTTGGTGGCGGGTTAGGCGTTTCACTTGTTGTATTTATACAGCCGAGACGTGCGTGCGACAACCGCTTTAATTCGACTTTGCTGCGGGCTTGAAGTGAATCGGCAGCGAGATGTAGAAGCGCCCGTTGACATCAACTTGCTTGCTGAATTTATCGCCATCGAGCTCCGCTTGTAAAATCCATCGGCCGGGGGGCGGATTGGCAAAGAAAATCGGTCCCTCCGTTATTGTCTCGACTGCCTTGTCGCCCTTGTAATCGATCAGCGTAACCTTCACACCCTTGACCGGCTCGTCGCTGCCGTCGACCGAAAACGTCATCTGCACCTGATAGCGTTCGGCCATCTTGGCAAGTGCCTTGCGCTCCAGCGGTTCGATGCCGCCGGATACGTAGGAGACGTTGGCCTCGTGGTGCACCTTGAGCGCAGGCAGCTGTTCTGCGCCGGCCGCGAGCTTCGGCACCAGCAGCAACAGAACCATCATTGCGTAGAGCTTAATTTTCATCGGGCCTCCTTTGCCTGCACATCGCGCACGCCGCAGCTATGGTAACCGAATGCGTGAGCCATTATTAGCGATCACGGAGCCGTTTTCGCTGACCGATTTATCGGGTGCTCGCGGTTGCTGCAATGCACGCTTACGCGAGAACGTCGATCGCGAATGGCGATCTATTCGGCGATCGGCAAATCCTGGCCGCGTACTTCGAATCTGACCGTGTCGAGCTCCATCCCCGCTGCGTTGTGCAACGACAACAACCAGGCGCCGGGCTTCGGTAACCATAAGGCGCCATTCGCCAACGGTTCGCCGTTGAGCCACCATTGCGCGTCCGAGCCGGCGCCGACCGCCTCGAAGTGAACGCGTTGTAGCTCGCCGGGAATATCGGGATCGATTGCAATGATCTGACCGCGGCCCGGATAGACGATATTGGGATGCGTTTCCTCGGTCGGTTTTGCTGCAACGCGCTCAACGGCAGTGCCGTCCATAAACAGCTCATCGCGCGGCGGCTCGACGGCCGGATCGAAGCTCACGCGGGCGGTCTGCACACCGCGCGGCAACGCCGGCGGCTTCGAACCGTTCGGATGCAGGTATTCCACGATCTCCAGCCAGAGCGGCGCCGCACCGGTGATGCCGGACACATCCCACATCGCGCTGCCGTCGAAATTTCCTACCCAGACGCCTACGGTGTAATGCGTGCTGAAGCCGACGCACCAGTTGTCGCGCATGTCTTTGCTGGTTCCGGTTTTCACCGCCGTCCAGAAGCGCGCTGCGAGCGGATTGGCGAGACCGAAACTGATGCTGCGTGCGAGCCGGTCGGAAAGAATGTCGGCGACGATGGCACTCGCGGCTCGATCGAGCACGCGATGCGGCGGCGTTTTGCTTTCCGGGATCAAGGTCAATGCACTGGCGTTGCCGCCGTTGGCG
>JBBRGM010000463.1:0-4078 GCA_038240725.1 Burkholderiales bacterium
TGATGAGCGACGAGGATTTTCGCGCCGCCAATGTCCGTGCGACGCAAACAGTCGACATCTTGAGCTTCGTGGAAGCGCAGGAAATTCCCTTCACCTTGTTCGAGACGCCGTACTACCTGGCGCCTGATAAGCGCGGCGAGAAAGGCTATGCGCTGTTGCGCGAGATCATGCAGCGCGCGCGCAAGCTCGCGATCACGCAGGTGGTAATACGCACGCGGCAATACCTCGCCGCAATGATCCCGCTCGGCAATATGCTGGTGCTCAACACGCTGCGCTATCCCGACGAGATGAAGCCCGGCAAAGATCTCGATCTGCCCGGCGAATTGAAGGGGATGAAGGTCAACGAGCGCGAGATCGACATGGCGATGAAGCTGGTCGAAGAGATGACCGAGCCGTGGAAGCCGAGCCAATATCACGACACTTATCGCGAAGACATCTTGGCGCGCGTGCACGAGAAAATCAAAGCCGGCGAAACCGAAACGATCACCGAAGCGACAACGGAAAAAGCGCACCCGCGCAGCGCGCAGGTCATCGACCTGATGGCTCTACTCAAGCGCAGTGTCGAACAGAAGGGCCGCAAACATGACGACGACAGCGAGAACAAGAACAGCGGCGGCGCCGCCAAGAAAGCGCCGCACCCCCCAATCCGCAAGTCGAGCGCAACAAGCAAAGCCGGCGCCGCCCCCCGCAGAGCAGGCAAGGGCGTCAGCGCAACCAAGAAAGCCGGCACCGCCAAAGACACGAGCAAAGCCGCAAGCGGGCAGCAGCGCAAGCGCGCGTGAAACCGCGTCTGCGGACGCGCTGCAACGCTACTACGACAAGCGCGACTTTAGCGTCACGCCCGAGCCGCGCGGCAGCGTAGGCGAGGCCAACGGCGGCAGCGGCCGGTTCGTCGTGCAAAAGCATGCAGCACGTCGTCTGCACTATGACTTCCGCCTCGAGCTGGAAGGCACGCTGAAAAGCTGGGCGGTGCCGAAAGGTCCGAGTCTCGACCCCGGTGAGAAGCGCCTGGCCGTTCACGTCGAAGACCATCCACTCGAATACGGCAGCTTCGAAGGCGAGATACCGGCGAAGCAGTACGGCGCCGGCAAGGTGGTGCTCTGGGACGACGGCACTTGGCAGGCGAAAGGCAATGCGGCGGCGGATTATCGCGCCGGCCGTTTGAAATTCGAGCTGCGCGGACACAAGCTGCACGGCGGCTGGAATCTCGTACGCATGGGCAAACCGGCGGTGGACGGCAAAGAAAATTGGCTGCTCATCAAAGAGCGCGATGACGAAGCGCGCAGCGGCGGCGAAGCAGAGATCACCGTGCTGGCGCCGCGCAGCGTGGCGAGCGGACGGCTGCTGGAAGAGATCGGCGGACCGGACGAGGCAACCTGGCAATCCAACCGCGGCGACGGCGCGGGCGAGGACAGCGACAAGAACGCCGGCAAAAAATCTGCGCCGCTCCAGCACGTGGCAACCCGCGACGAGATCGAAGTCGGCAGCAAATCGCCGTTGCCCGAGATGCTCGAACCGCAGCTTGCGACCCTGGTTGCGAGCGCGCCTCAGGACGAAGGCTGGGTCTACGAGATCAAGTACGACGGCTACCGCATGCTGACGCGACTTTCGCGCGGCCAAGCGCGCGTGTTCACGCGCAACGGTCACGACTGGACCGACCGTGTGCCCGCTCTGGCCCAGGCGATGGAAGCCCTGCCGGCAAAGGACGCCTGGCTGGACGGTGAGATCGCCGTGCTCGACCCTGAAGGCAAGTCGAGCTTTCACGCGCTGCAGAAAGAGCTGAGCGACGATGCGAAGGGCACGCCGATCTGCTACTACGTGTTCGATCTGCTGTATCTGGATGGACGCGACCTGCGCGGACTACCGCTCAGTCAGCGCAAAGATCTGCTTGCGAAGTTGCTATCCGATGCACCGCCCAGCTCGATCATTCGATTCAGCGAACACATCGACGCGCCCGGTAAAGAGTTTCACGAGCAGGCGTGTCTGCATGGACTGGAAGGCGCCATCGGCAAGCGCAGCGACGCGCGCTACATCGCCGGTCGCAGTCGCACCTGGATCAAGTTGAAGTGCCGAAACCGGCAGGAGTTCGTGATCGCCGGTTACACCGATCCGGCTGGCGCACGCAAAGGTATCGGCGCACTGGTGCTCGGCGTGCACGACGCGAAAGGCAAGCTGCGCTTCGCAGGAAAAGTCGGCACCGGTTTCGACGAAACGCTGTTGCGCGACTTGCGCGCACGGCTCGGCGCGATTGCGCAGAAGAACTCACCGTTCGATGACCCGCCCAGTCGGCAGGCCGTGCGCGGGGCGCACTGGGTACGCCCCGAACTGGTGGCGGAAGTCAGCTTCACCGGCTGGACCGGCGACAACATCGCGCGGCAGGCATCGTTCGAAGGTTTGCGCGAAGACAAGCCTGCCGAGGACGTGTTGCACGAAAGCGCGGCGAGTCCAGCGCGAACGGCGGAGGCCGACGAGCGCGGCGATGACAGCGTGGCCGCGCCCACAACGAAGGCCAAGACGACGCGCACGTCGCGCAAAGCCGACTCGGCGCCGGAGATTGCGGGGGTCGTGCTAAGCAATCCGGACCGCGTCATGTATCCAAGCGAGGGCTTTACCAAGCTGGACGTCGCGCGCTATTACGAAGCCGTCGCCGATTGGATCATGCCGCACCTGCAAGGCCGTCCGCTGTCGCTGGTGCGCTGTCCAGCCGGATCGCGCGGCCATTGTTTCTTTCAAAAACACATGCACGACACGATGCCCGATGAGCTCAAGCCGATCGAGCTCGAGGAATCCGACGGCACCGGTACTTACGTCATCGCGAATGACATCTCTGGCGTGGTGCGGCTGGTACAGCTCGGGGTGCTCGAGTTGCACACCTGGGGCTCGAGCGAACCCGATCCGGATCTGCCGGACCGAATTATCTTCGATTTGGATCCCGATCCGGCGCTGCCCTGGAATCGCGTGATCGAAGCGGCGCATCTGGTGCAGTCGCTGCTGCAGGAGCTGGGACTCGAGTCGTTTCCGAAAACGACCGGCGGCAAGGGGTTGCACCTGGTGCTGCCTTTGCAGCGGCGCGATTCCTGGGACGAGGTAAAAGGATTTTCGCGCGCCGTTGCCGAGCATCTCGCCCGCGTGCTACCCGCGCAGTTCACCGCCGTGATGACGAAAACCAAACGCGAGAACAAAGTGTACGTCGATTATCTTCGCAACGGCCGCGGCGCGACGGCGATCGCTGCGTTCTCGACGCGAGCACGGCCGGGCGCGACGGTGTCGGTACCGCTCGGCTGGTCCGAGGTCGAAGAAGGCACCCGCTCCGACTACTTCAACATCGGTAACGTGCCCGCGCGGCTTGCACAGCTGCGCGGCGACCCGTGGGAGCGTTATTGGACATTGAAGCAGTCGATCACCGTGGAGATGAAGCGCAAGCTCGGGGTCAAGAGCAGCGGCAAAGGCGACTGAGCATCGCGGCGACAACTCCAGCGCGGAAGGGCGAGATCAAGTGCCGGCTATCTTCTTGCCGTGCGCGGCATCGGGCTTGTCGCCATCGTCTTTGTACTTGATCACCGAGACCGTGCCGCTCGACTCCATATAGCAGCGCTTGACCTGCGCGAGCTTGTCGATCCCCTGCTCGCGCAACTGGCTCATCAGCTCGTCCGGAGAGATGAATTCCCGGCGCAGGTTGCGACGCTGCATCTCGCCGTTCTTGATCAGGAGCAGCACCGCCGGCTCTGCGAAGCGGCGAAATCTCGGGAAACGAAAGCTCAAGAAGTCGATCGCCACATTCCAGAACATCAGGGTCGCGACCAGGATGCAGCCGTCGGTCACCGACGTGTATTCGCCGGCCATTGCGTTCTGGGCGGCATCCGCAACGATTACCAGCAATAAAACATCGCCGATGCCGATCGCACCGACGTCGCGGCGCACCACGAAGCGAAACATCAGAAACAGAAAAATGTACATCGCCGTGCCGCGCGCGATCAGCTCAGCAGGATGGACGGACAAACCAAATAACTCGCTCCAATCGATCATAGCTTTGACCCGTCGGAAATTACCCAGCAGATTGCAATCCGTATGCCACGGC
>JBBRGM010000464.1:0-4071 GCA_038240725.1 Burkholderiales bacterium
TCGGTCGTCGTTACATACTTGGGAAACGCCGCTCTGAGCAGCGGCAGCAGCGGCGCGATGATCTTGTAGATCATTCTGTAACTGGCGGTCTTCGAGACGATGCCGTGCAAGGGCTGAATCAGGCCGGGCCGGAACATGTACGCGGCCTCGAACGGCAGACGAAGCAGGGCGTTTTCGGTTGCGCCTTTTACCCGCGCCCACATCGTGCTACCTCGCTCACTGCTGTCGGTGCCTGCGCCCGACACGTAGACGAAGGTCATCGACGAATTGCGACGGGCAAGCGTGCGCGCGACGGACAACGTGAGATCGAGCGTCATGCGCCGATAGTTTTCTTCCGTCATCCGCGCAGACGACACGCCCAGGCAAAAGAAGCACGCGTCGAAGCCCGATAATTCTTCCTCGATTGGCGTGAGATTCATCAGATCGGCGTGCATCAGTTCGCGCAGCTTGGCATGCTGCTGCCCGATGCCCGTGCGCCCGACGCACAAAACCGCCTCCACGTCGGGACTGAGCAGGCATTCGCGCAGCACGCCGCGGCCAACCATGCCGGTCGCGCCGAACAGGATCACTTTCATGCTGGGTTGCTCATGGGAAAGATTATTGACGTGCGCGCTACTGTCGGAGAGAGGGATTCGAACCCTCGATACGATTTTAGCCGTATAGACGCTTTGACTTCAGCCGCTGCGCCTAACGTGCTCGCGACTGCTCGCGCATTAGCCTCCGCCGCAATCAGCACCTGACGGCGCAGATTGTCCAGGCGCGCGTATGGGGACTCAGGCATCTCGATGTTGTGCGATCTACGACTGGCGGAGAGAGAGGGATTCGAACCCTCGATACGGTTTTAGCCGTATACACGCTTTCCAGGCGTGCGCCTTCAACCGCTCGGCCATCTCTCCGGTATTCCATCACTTGCCACATCGTGCAGCGCTTACGCGCGGCGCTGCTGCTGCCGCGAAAGCGTGCTCGCCCTCAGGAAAAAGGGCGGCGCAGAATAGCCCAGATGCACCACCCTGTCAAAGCCGCAGACCTTGCTCGTAGCGTTATCGTCATCTGCGACACGAACATTACCGGACTGCGTTTTTCAGCTGCTCCAGTATCGCAGGATTCTCCAAGGTGGAGATGTCTTGCGTAATCTCCTCGCCTGTGGCCAATCCGCGCAGCAGGCGCCGCATGATTTTGCCGGAGCGCGTTTTCGGCAGATTATCGCCGAAGCGGATGTCGTCCGGTTTTGCGATGGCGCCTATTTCGCGCCCGACCCAGTCGCGCAGAGCCGTCGCAATCTCGTTGGCCGTTGCACCTTCGGGGCGGTCGCCTTTTAACACGACGAACGCGACGATCGCCTCGCCTTTGATGTCGTGCGGTCTGCCGACAACGGCGGCTTCCGCTACGAGTTTGTTGGCCACCAGTGCCGACTCGATTTCCATCGTACCCAAGCGATGGCCCGAGACGTTCAGCACGTCGTCGATGCGTCCCATGATCCAGAAGTTGCCGTCGGCATCTTGATTCGCGCCGTCGCCGGCGAGGTAGTACTGACCTTTGAAGTCGTCCGGGTAGTAGGTTTTTGCAAACCGTTCGGGATCGCCCCAAATGTTGCGGATCATTCCCGGCCAGGGACGCTTGATCACGAGTATGCCGCCTTTGCCTCTGCCAACCGGCTGGCCGGTTTCGTCGACGACATCCGCCATGATTCCCGGTAAGGGTAGCGTGCACGAGCCCGGCGTTAGCGGTGTCGCGCCCGGCAGCGGCGTGATCATGTGACCGCCGGTTTCGGTTTGCCACCAGGTATCGACGATCGGACAGCGGCCACCGCCGACCGTGTTGTAGTACCACATCCACGCTGCCGGATTGATCGGCTCGCCGACGCTGCCGAGCAGACGCAGGCTCGACAGATCGTATTTTTTCGGCAGGTCGGCGCCGGCTTTGATGAGCGAGCGAATCGCGGTCGGCGCCGTGTAGAACACGGTCACCTTGTGATCCTGGATCATCTTCCAGAATCGGCCGGCATCCGGATACGTCGGAACGCCTTCGAAGATGATCTCGGTCGCGCCGACCGCGAGCGGCCCGTAGCATGAATAGCTGTGCCCGGTCACCCAGCCGACATCGGCCGTGCACCAGAACACGTCGGTCGTCTTGTAATCGAACACCCATTGCATGGTTAGCGCGCACCACAGCAGATAGCCGCCGGTTGAGTGCTGTACGCCCTTCGGTTTACCGGTCGATCCTGAAGTGTACAAAATGAACAGCGGATGCTCGGCGTTCACCCACACGGGCTCGCTGGTGTCCGGCTGGCCTTTCACCACGTCGTCCCACCACTTGTCGCGCGGTGCAGTCATTTCGATCTCGCTGCCGGTGCGTTTGTATACGACCACATGCTTGACGACCTCGCAGCCGCCCATTGCAAACGCGTCGTCGATCGCGGGTTTCAGCGGCACTTCGCGGCCGCCGCGATAGCCACCGTCGGCGGTGATGACCGCTACTGCGCCGGCATCGACGATCCGCTCTTGCAGGCTCTTCGCGGAGAAGCCGCCGAACACGACCGAGTGCGTCGCGCCGATGCGCGCGCATGCCTGCATTGCGACCACGGCTTCGATGCTCATCGGCATGTAGATGATGACGCGATCGCCGCTGTTGACCCCGAGCGACTGCAGCCCGTTGGCGAGCTGGCAGACGCGGTGATACAGCGCCCGGTAAGTAATTCTGGTGACTTTGCCGTCGTCGGCTTCGAAGACGATGGCGACTTTGTTCGGCTGGGTCGCGAGATGGCGGTCCAGGCAGTTGTACGAAGCGTTGAGCTCGCCGTCGCTGAACCATTTAAAGAACGGCGCCTGGTCCTCATCGACAACGCGCGTGAACGGCTTGTGCCAGCCCAAATTTTCGCGAGCGAGCCGGCCCCAGAAGCCAGCGAAGTCGCGTGCAGCTTCATCGCACAGTGCTCGATACGCCGTCATCCCCGACACATTCGCGTTCGCGACGAATTCGTCGGGTGGCGTAAACACGCGGCTTTCCTTGAGAACAGAGTCGATGGTGCTCATGCGGGTCTCCTCAGCGGCATCGTTGTCGTTATCGGTCTACGTGGCCTGGCGCGCGATGATTATAGCGGCAGCGTACGCTCATCAGCGGTGCGCAGGGTCGGCACCATGCGGCCATCGCATGGGGCCATCGCGCGGGACCCTCGCACAAGTAGTGGTGTTAGAATTCGCGCTTCGAATTTCGACAGCCGAACGCGTCACTCGGCGAGCGACGGGCCCCTCTCATGACCGCAATCTCGCAGGATCATCTGATCAGCAGCGTCGCCGACGCCCTGCAGTACATTTCCTACTACCATCCGATCGACTACATCAAGGCGTTGGGCGCCGCGTACGATCGCGAACAATCGCCTGCCGCACGCGATGCGATCGCGCAGATCCTCACCAACTCGCGCATGTGCGCAGAAGGTCGCCGTCCGATCTGCCAGGACACGGGCATCGTCGTCGCGTTCGTGAAGATCGGCATGAACGTGCGCTGGGATGACGCGACCATGAGCGTCACCGACATGATCAACGAAGGCGTGCGGCGCGCTTACATGCACCCCGACAACGTGCTGCGCGCGTCGATCGTCGCCGATCCCGCGGGCGGTCGCAAGAACACGCGCGACAACACGCCGGCAGTCATTCACGTCGACGTCGTGCCGGGCGATACCGTGGAGATCACGGTGGCGGCGAAAGGTGGCGGGTCGGAAAATAAATCCAAGTTCACCATGCTCAACCCGAGCGACAGCATTGCCGACTGGGTGGTGAAAACGGTGCCGACGATGGGCGCCGGCTGGTGTCCGCCGGGCATTCTCGGCATCGGCATCGGCGGCACCGCGGAGAAGGCGATGCTGCTCGCGAAGGAATCGCTGATGGAGCCGATCGATCTGCACGAGCTGCGCGAACGCGGCCCGGCGAATCGGCTGGAAGAGCTGCGGCTGGAAATCCACGATCGGGTCAACGCGCTCGGCATCGGTGCGCAAGGCCTCGGCGGACTCAGTACGGTGCTCGACGTGAAGATTCGCGATTATCCGACGCATGCAGCGTCGCTGCCGGTCGCGAT
>JBBRGM010000465.1:0-4068 GCA_038240725.1 Burkholderiales bacterium
CGCGACGAAACGGCGCTGTTGATGCAATCGATGTCGGACATGCAGAAGTCATTGCACAAACTAATCACGGACATCAACTCCGGCGTCGGACAGTTATCGAATGCGACGGCCGAGCTTTCATCGGCTGCGGTCCAGGTTTCCCAGGCATCGGACAATCAAAGCGAGGCTGCCTCGTCGATGGCTGCCTCGGTCGAACAGATGACGGTGAGCATCAGCCATATTTCAGACCGCGCGGCGGATACGCAAACCGTTTCTAGCGAGACAGGCCGGCTGTCGCGCGAGGGTGCGGCGGTGGTGCATCGCTCGGCGGACGAGATGGCGCAGATCGCGCAGTCGGTGAATCAGTCGGCCGATGTCGTGCGCCGCCTCGGCGAGAAGTCGAAAGAAATCGCGCACATCGTCAGCGTGATCAAAGACATTGCGGATCAGACTAACTTGCTGGCATTGAACGCCGCGATCGAAGCGGCTCGCGCGGGCGAACAGGGCCGCGGCTTTGCCGTTGTGGCGGATGAAGTACGCAAGCTCTCGGAGAAGACTGCCGGCTCGACCAACGAAATTGCTTCGATGGTAGCCGCGATCGCCATGGGAACGCAGGAAGCCGTGGGCAGCATGGAAAGCGGCGTGGCGCGCGTCGATGCCGGTGTGGCGCTGGCGCGTCAGGCGGGCGAATCGATCACGCAAATTGAAGGCGCCTCGGCCAAACTGCTCGACGCCGTCAACGACATTTCGTCCGCGCTGAAAGAACAGAGCCAGGCGAGCAACGACATCGCCAAGCATGTCGAGAAAATCGCGCAGATGTCCGAAGAGAACAGCGTCGCCATCAAAGAGACGGCACAGGCTAGCCATAGTCTGGAGGCCTTGGCCAGCTCGCTCACCACGAGCGTCAGCCGGTTCAAAATTTAGCGACCGACCGCCTACACGTAGCACACCGCCAACTTGGGCTTGAGCTAGCGTCGTCCTGCTCGGCCCGGACCAATTGTGCTGGCGGCGCACTTGAATGTCTGCACGTCGAATGCTCGGCGTACTGACACTGCAGCGTCGAAAGCTTGTTCAGGAGTAGAACATGATTGGCAGTTATCACGTCGGGCTCGTTCTGCTCTCGATTGCGGTGGCGGTCCTCGCTTCCTACGTCGCTTTGGATTTGGCATCGCGCGTGTCGGCCGCGAGCGGACGTGCGGCAGCGTATTGGCTCGGCGGCGGCGCTTTGGCGATGGGCAGTGGCATCTGGTCGATGCATTTCATCGGAATGCTCGCGTTCAGGTTGCCGATTGCGATGTCATACGATGTGCCGATCACGCTGCTGTCGATGCTCATTGCGGCACTGGTGTCGGCTTTCGCGTTGTTCACCATCAACCGCAATACCTTGTCTACACCTCGATTGCTGCTCTCGGGCGTGCTCATGGGCGCAGGGATTGCGGCCATGCATTACAGCGGCATGGCTGCGATGCAGATCTCGCCGTCGATCGGCTACAACGCGCTGCTGTTCGCCGCTTCTATTGCAATTGCTATAGGCGCCGCCGTCGTAGCCCTGTGGATAGCGTTTCGCTTGCGCTCGGACAGCGTGGTGCACGTCTTGTCCAAGCGCGTGGGAAGCGCGCTGGTGATGGGCGTCGCGATCGTTGGAATGCACTACACCGGGATGGCTGCAGCGAACTTTGCGGGAGACAGCATCTGTCTGGGGAACCCAAAGGATATCAGTCAGGTCTGGCTGGCCGCGATCATCGCGGCGTGCGCCGGGCTGTGCCTGCTGATTACCATGTTGGTTTCGGTGTTCGATTCCCGGATGGCATCCAATATCGCCAAGTTCGCGGAGTCTCTAACTGCTGCGAACGCGCTGCTCAGCAACGAAGTCGCTCAGCGCGAACGCGGGGAAGCAGCGCTGCAGCGCGAGCGTGCCTACCTTAAACAGATTCTCGACGCCATTCCCACGCCCATCGTGGTGAAAGACCGGCAGTATCGCTTTGTGTTTGCGAACCAGTCGGCCCGGGCTATGACGGCACAGGGCGATATAGAGATGATCGGCAAAACGGACTACGATTTCATCTCCAGAGCGCAGGCCGATGTCTTTCGCGCGCAAGACGACATGGTGTTTTCCACGCACGAGGAAAGCATCAATGAGGAAGTCATCACCGACAATCGCGGGCGACATCGTACCGTGCTCACCCGAAAGGCCGTGTTTCAGGATTTGGCCGGGAATGATGTCCTTGTGGCAGTCATCACCGACATCACCGAGCTGAAACAGGCCGCAGCGGACGTGGAGCAGAGCCACCGATTCCTCGGTACACTCATCAACGCGTTGCCGCAGCCCATCTTCGTCAAGGACTCGCAGTCCCGCTGGATCCACGTAAACGATGCGCTCTGTCTGCGCTACGGAGTCCCGCGCGAAGCCATGCTGGGCCAAGACGACAGGCTGGTGCAAACGCCGCAAGAGGCGGCTGTGCGCATGGCAGAGGATCAAAGCCTTATAGCTTCCGGTCTGCCACTCGTCATTGAAGAGCGGGAAGAACGGCGCGGCGCGCAGGTCGAGTGGGTTTTAAAGACGAAAACTCGGATTACGTTGCCCGACGGCAGCCACGCTATCGTGGGGATGCTCTCCTACATCACCGAGCGCAAGAACGCTGAGCTCCAGCTCGCCAGGTCTCAGCGCTTTCTCGAGGTGCTGATCAATGCATTGCCCAACCCGATTTTAGTGAAAGATTCCGAACACCGATTCGTCCTGGTCAACGCGGCATTCTGCAGCGTGATGAGGCGCAGCCGGGAAGATCTGATCGGACAAACCGACGCCGACCTACAAGCCCCCGAGATCGCCCAGGCCTGGCACGCAGAAGACGATCAAGTGCTGGCGACGGACGAGACGTTATTCTTCGAGCGCAAGTCCGTCGGTCAGCAAGGACAAAACGTTTGGGGCATTGCCAGCAAGCGCGCCATATCTGCGCCGGATGGCAAGCGTCTCGTCGTCGCGCTGATCAGCGACGTCACTGCGTTGAAAGAAAGCGAACTCGATTTGATCGGCACTAACGTCGAGCTCAAACAGATGAATCAGGTCTTGCTGGATGCTCAAAACCAGCTTCTACAATCGGAGAAGATGGCATCGATCGGGCATCTCGCGGCCGGCGTGGCGCACGAAATCAACAACCCGATCGGTTTCGTGTACTCCAACCTGGGCACGCTCGACGGTTATCTGCGCGACCTATTCTCACTGATGGGTGCCTATGAAAAGCTGGAAGACGAGCCGAACCTCGCCGACGTTGCTCATGTGCGCGAGTTGAAAGACTCGGTCGATCTGGCGTTCCTGCGTACCGACATTCCGGAACTGATGAAGGAGTCGCGCGACGGCATCACGCGGGTGAAAAACATCGTGCAGAACCTCAAAGAATTCTCGCACCAGGACCAGGCTGAGAAATGGCAATGGGCGCGATTGCAAGATGGACTGGAAAGCACGCTCACCATCGTCAACAACGAAATAAAATATAAGGCGAACCTAGTCAGGGAATACGCAGAGTTGCCGCAGATTCAATGCCTGGCCTCGCAGATCAACCAGGTGTTCATGAACCTTCTGGTCAATGCCGCTCACGCGATCGAAGAGAGCGGCACGATTACCTTGCGCACCGGTCAGCAGGGGGAGGAGGTGTGGGTGGAAATCGCCGACTCGGGCTCCGGTATCGCGCCGGAGAACCTCAAGCGCATCTTCGATCCGTTCTTTACCACCAAGCCGGTGGGCAAGGGGACCGGTTTAGGCCTGTCCCTCTCTTATGCAATCGTGCAAAAGCATCATGGCCGCATCGAGGTTCGCAGCGAGCTTGGCAAAGGCACGGCATTCCGTGTCGTTCTGCCGGTGCGGCAGGAACACGAGGCGGCTGAGCCCGCGCTGGCCTAGGGGGTGAATCTATGCAAACTATGACGCCGGATCCGGAGCACGCAGCAGTCGAGCAGGAGCGGCCGACCTTGCTCCTGGTCGATGATGAAGCGAGTATTTTGAGCGCGCTGAAGCGGCTGTTCCGTGCGCCGAGATATCGCATCCTCACCGCCGGCGGCGGGCAAGAAGGTCTTGACACGCTTGCGCGCGAG
>JBBRGM010000466.1:0-4065 GCA_038240725.1 Burkholderiales bacterium
GGACTGTGCGAGCAGCAGCGCTGCGATGCCGGCGATGGCGCCCAGGATAGGCACCGCGATGAGCGCGAACCTCGGCCAAGCGGAGACGTTGCTGGAAGTAGACGCGGAGGAGTTCATGCCTGCGCTTGATCGATCCGTACAACAATTGGCAGGGACACTCGAATACCCACTGAAGATGTTGCGTGTGCCGGGTGCTCTCTAGCTTTTGTGTCTGCCGTACATCCATCGCCAAGCGGGGATTCGATGAAGCGAACGCTCATTCGATCACCGCCCAGTGACCACTTGATACTCCAACGTGTAGTCTTCGGCGACGCGCCGAGCAGAGAACCGTTGTTCGATGCGGTCGCGAGCGGCCAACGCAAACCGACGCGCCATTTGTGGATCCGCTGCAAGGGTAGTGATTGCGCGCGCTATCGCAACGGGGTCACCAGTTGGCACCGTGATTCCTGTGTGCATGGAATCGATGAGCGTGCGAGTGCCTGGGATGTCGGTTCCGATGACGGGAACGCCAGCTGCGAACGCCTCCATCACAACGCGCGGTATTCCTTCGACATAGGAGGGCAGAACGAGAACATCCGCCCATTCGAACTGTGGGGCAATGGATTCAACGGCCCCGACAAATTCAACTCGGTCGGCAACGCCCAGCTCCTGCGTGAGCGATTCGAGCATCTGCCGGTCTGGCCCTTCGCCTGCTATGCGCAACTTAAACGGAATGGAGATCGCCGCGGCGCCGCGGATCAAGTCTGATACGCCCTTAGGTTTGGACAAACGTCCTGCGTAGAGCACACGAAAAACATCCTGCCGATCGCGCATGCGCGGTTCACGGTAGGTTGCATCGAAGGAAGAAATGTCCACCCCATTCAGAATCAGCTTTACCTTGCTAGGCGGAAACCCGCGACGAATCAGATCGTCGTACAAAGCCTGGCTTAGCGGATAGATTCGATCAAATCCACGTAGGAAGACGCGGCTGAGCCCTTCATACGTGCGAATGCGCCAGCCCTCCGATGCACTCCAGCCGTGCGGCGTGGAAACAATGCGCGTCGATCCTCCGCGGCAAGCTAGATACCCCAAGATGTCCGATTTGAATCCATGCGTGTGCAGCACGTCGATCTGATCACGCTTCAGCAGTTGACGTAAGGCACCGATTGCGGCCGGGTTAAACTTTCCAGGTATCGCCAAATGTTCGGTGCGTATGCCGTGGCGCGTCAGTAGATCGCGAAATGCGGTTGAACCTGGTTTAGTCCCGATTGTGATGACCACGGATTCCACATCGGTCGTGTCCAGATATTTGATGAGCGTGAGTGCCCAACGCTCGGCACCGTAGACTCCTAGCGACGAATAAAAATGGGCGACGCGTATTGGTCGCGCGACGAGCTTAGGAGCCATTCTGACTGGCGATTCGCTTAGGTCCATGAGCTTAGGGTTGAGCTGTGTTGTGTGGGCACGCATCGCAGTCGTTCGACTGAGGGATCGAACTCCTCCAGACGTGGCGGTGAGCGGAGAAAGTCACTCGGTAGGTATATGGCAACGGAGATCCAGTCTGCGACGATGTATGTTGCATACCGAATGCTGCGGCGACGAATACAGAGCAAGATGAATGCTAATGTGCCCACGAGGACCCAGCCGGCAAGCAGAATCGGACGACTAAGCGCGATGGCGCCGATCGCTAATAAAATCCCCATTAACAGATACGCAAGCGTGATCAGGTAACGGTTCAGTCGCCGGGCGTGATATGCGAACAGGCGCTGCTTGATCGCTGCACGCAACGTTTGTCCAAGTCCGCGCGACAATCCCCTGCGAAATCGCGTACAAAAGCCTTTTACGCTGGTCTTCGCCTGAGTGTAGTGAACGAACATGATTCGTTGACTAGACAGCGGGCGATATCCACACGCGATGATGCGACCGAGCAGCTCCGCTTCTTCTCCGGCCTTGAGATACGGGTTGAATCCCCCCGCACGCCGAAGTGCATCCGCACGATACAAAGCGTTGCCACCTAACGCGTATTCATCGGGTGCAGGCGCCGCGGCTATCGCGCCTTGCGTCGCGTCCTCGAAGACCTCTCTACGCTGACCGTAAATCAAGCCTGCCTTTGCATCTTGAGCCAGCCGACCCATGGCGTGGTCGATCCAGCCCTTTTCGATGCAGCAATCGCCATCGACAAACAGAACGTAACGAGACGCCGTTTGCTCGAAACCGACACGACGGCCAGCCGCCGCGGTGAAGCACGGACCCGCGTAACGATAAACCTGAACCGGATATGCACAAGCGATTTCCACCGTTCGGTCGGTGGAGCCGGAGTCCACCAGGATAACCGGCGTGTCCGGATATGATTCCAGTGACCGCATCAGCGCGTCGAGGCATCGGGCAATATGACGCTCTTCATTGCGCGCGATTACTACAACCGCGAGTTGATCCGCCGGCACCGCTGGCTTAAGAATTCTCGCGGCAAGACCAATGTCCAGGTTCATAGCTGGCCCCGCCGCGATGCCTGCAATCGCCACAGCCCGCGGTCGATCCACCGCCATGCGTCCATTCCGCCATGAACCAATGATCCGAAGGTGGCGAGACTGTCGCCGCTTTCTACCTTGATTCGAGTGAGCATTCGCGAATCGTCGCCGCGCTGAATTGGGCCGTGCTGTGAGGTAAAGGCGAATCGATAGCCGGCGGCGGCTACCTCGGCGGCAACGGCGGGATTGAAGTCGGCCCTGGTTCCAAATGGATATGCGAACGCGGTGACCGCCGTGTCCAGCCGGTCTTCGATGAGTTTTTTGGATTGCGATAGCTCGGCACACATTTCGTCATGGCCGAGATATCCCAGGGAATGGTGGCTCCAGCCGTGCGATTGTATGCTGACGCCATGGGCGTTGAGCAGCTCGAGATCTCGCCAATCCAGATAATCGTCAGCCGGCGCAGATGGACCGTGATCCCCTCGCGATCCAATCAGCCCGGCACTGACGAATGCAACTGCCGGAATCCTGTGTCGTCGCAGGATAGGAAGCGCGATCTCTTTCAAGCTCATGAAACCATCGTCGATCGTCACCAACACAGCGTCCCGCGGCACGTCCTGCTTTCCGTCGAGAAACGCATGGAGCTGAGAGAGTGAGATTGCTCTTCCACTGCGAGAGAGTTCTCTCATTTGCGCCGAAAATTCCACAGGCGAAATGCAGAAAGGATCGCGCGGAAAGTGGCCGAAACGATGGTACGTGAGCGCTCTAACACTTGGCGCATCGGCGGTTCGGCGAGGAATAGCGTTTCTCACAAAATCGCTGCCATGGGTGACGGCACTGCGACTCGCCTTCTTGAGCGCCCACCGTACGCTACCGATGCTGCTCATGATTGCTGCGCCCCGGCTACGTGTTCTGCACGCATTGAGCGCGCGATACGCATCAGGAACTTTGGATTGCCGAGCAAATATCGGCGCGATTTGTGAGGCTGCTGCAGCATGAGCTGAAGCCATTCGAAACCGTGGCGCCGAACCCAGCTGGGTGCGCGCGTTAGATTGCCGCCCCAATGGTCGAACAGGCCGCCCACACCGATACTGACCGGCACGCGCAATTTATGTCCGTGCGTGTGGATCCAAGACTCCTGTAGCGGGTTGCCCATGCCAACGAGTAGGACGTGGGGTTGCGCGTTATTGATTTGTGCGATCACGGCAGCTGCCTCCACGCCATCGCCTACATAGCCATGGTGCGCACCTACCAGTTCCCACCCGGGATACAACTTGGCGCTGGTTTGAGCTGCAGCGGCGATCGTAGGAGCGTTGGCCCCAAGAAGAAAGTAGCGGAAGCCGCGACCGGCGGTCTGCTGAAACAGCTCAGGAATGAGATCCGTTCCGACCAGGTTTGCTTTCATACGGACTCCGCGCAAGCGTGCTGCCCAACGTACGCCAGTGCCGTCGCCAAACACCGCGTGTGCATTATCGAGAACACGGCGGTACTCGGGAGATTCGGCGGCAAGGTTTAGTGTGTGTGCGTTGACGATGTAGATGCCTTGGGTGCGCGACACTTTTCGGGTGAGTGATTTCTCGATGAAGCTGATCGCTTCCTGCATGGAAGCGTTGACAAT
>JBBRGM010000467.1:0-4044 GCA_038240725.1 Burkholderiales bacterium
GCGACCGGGATCGTACCCAGCACCGTTGCCGTGGCCCACGGGCTGTGTTTCATCGCGTTTACGATGACCAGTCCGAGCACCGCGATCAGGATCAGCATGATCATCATGGTGCCGATCAGTGCGGCCCAGCCGCCTACCGGCCCGAGCTCGTCACGCGCCATCTGACCCAGACTGCGGCCATCGCGACGAGTCGAGCAGAACATGATTACCATGTCCTGGACGCAGCCGCCGAGCACCGCGCCGACGAGAATCCAGATCGTGCCGGGCAGATAGCCGAACTGCATCGCAAGCGTAGGTCCGATCAGCGGGACGGGCCCGGCGATGGCGGCGAAGTGATGACCGAAGACCACCCACTTGTTGGTCGGCACGAAGTCGCGGCCGTTGTTGAATCGTTCGGCCGGAGTCGCGCGCGTTTCGTCCAAGGTGAGCACCTTGGCGGCGATCCAGGCGCTGTAGAAGCGGTACGCGACCAGGTAGACGCACACGGCAGCGAGGACGAACCAGATGGCATTAATCGTTTCACCGCGATGCGTCGCGATGCTGCCCAGAGCCCAGGCACCCAGCAGGGCAATCCCGAACCAGACCACTCGGCTAACCAACTTGTTTTGCATGCCCGTCTCCCGAGAATTTTAGTGTGCTTGTGGTAGTGCGCCCGAATCGCTGTCCAGGTCTGCAATCGTATCGCTCGAAATCGAGCCGCCATCATAGCAGCGCGATAGAGCGTTTTGGTAAAGGCCACGCGGCTGGTAGGCGGCATTAGGTAACGCGCGCCCGGCCGGGACTGCAGAGGCTGCGTCAGGGTTCGATGCTAGAATCTCACGCTTTGACGCGCGTCTTGTCCAGCATGTACCCCTCCAAAGACACTATCTCGAGCTTCGATCCCGATTTGTGGCGTGCGCTATCCGGCGAGCGGCAGCGTCAGGAAGATCACGTCGAGCTGATCGCCTCGGAAAACTACGCCAGCCCGCACGTGCTCGAAGCGCAGGGCTCGGTGCTTACCAACAAGTACGCCGAAGGCTATCCCGGCAAGCGCTATTACGGCGGCTGCGAGTTCGTCGATATCGCCGAACAGCTTGCCATCGACCGCGCGAAGCGTTTGTTTCACTGCACCTATGCGAACGTGCAACCGCACTCGGGCAGCCAGGCCAACCAAGCCGTATACATGGCAACGTTGAATCCAGGCGACACCATTCTCGGCATGTCGCTCGCGCACGGTGGGCATCTGACGCATGGCTCGCCGGTGAATTTGAGCGGCAAGCTGTACAAAGTGGTGAGCTACGGTCTCGATGCGGATGAAGTCATCGACTATGAGCAAGCCGAACGGCTTGCGCATGAGCATCGTCCGAAGCTGGTGATTGCGGGTGCGTCGGCGTATTCGCTGACGATCGACTGGAAGCGTTTCCGCGAAATCGCAGACAGCGTCGGCGCGCAGTTGATGGTCGACATGGCGCACTACGCGGGGTTGGTCGCAGCCGGTCTGTATCCGAGCCCGATCAAGCACGCCCACTATGTCACCACTACGACGCACAAGACGCTGCGCGGTCCGCGCGGCGGGCTGATCCTGGCCGATGCGCAATACGAGAAAGCGCTCAACTCATCGATCTTTCCGAATCTGCAGGGCGGCCCGCTGATGCACGTCATCGCCGCCAAAGCAGTGGCGTTGAAAGAAGCGATGACGCCGGAGTTCAAGCGCTACCAGGAGTTCACGCTCGACAACGCGCGCGTGATGGCGAAAGTGCTGCAGGAGCGTGGCCTGCGCATCGTGTCGGGCCGTACCGAAAGCCACATGTTTCTGGTCGACCTGCGCTCGAAAAAAATCACCGGCAAGGATGCGGAAGCCGCACTCGGCCGCGCGCACATCACGGTAAACAAGAACGCCATTCCGAACGATCCGGAGAAGCCGTTCGTCACCAGCGGTATCCGCATCGGCTCGCCGGCAATCACGACGCGCGGCTTTACCGAATTGGAAGCCGAGCAGCTGGCCAACCTGGCAGCCGACGTACTCGGGAACGCGTTCAACGCTGCGGTGCTCGACAAGATCGCGCACGAAGTGACGGCGCTGTGCCGTCGGTTTCCGGTCTACGCGGGAAAGGCCGCTACGTGATCTTGCGTGCGACTCGTGAGCACGGCGCAGCGCTCAACGGATCGCGAAATGTTCAGGCGGCACCGCCTTCATGAAGTGCCCGTTTTGCAGCGCGCCGGATACGCAGGTGATCGACTCTCGAGTCAACGAAGAAGGCGATCGCATCCGCCGTCGCCGGCGCTGCGCGGTTTGCGATAAGCGCTTCACCACGTACGAGACGGTCGAGCTCCGGCTGCCCCAGGTCGTCAAAGCCAACGGCATACGCGAGGAATACGACGAGGACAAGCTGCGCACCGGTTTTCAGCGCGCGTTGCACAAGCGGCCGGTGCCGACCGAATACGTCGATGTGGCGGTCGAGCGCATTACGCAAAAAATGCTGGGCCTGGGCGAACGCGAGATTGAGTCGCGGCGCATCGGCGAGATGGTGATGCGCGAGCTCTACAAGATGGACAAGGTTGCCTACATCCGTTTCGCGTCGGTGTACAAAGACTTTCAGGACGCGGCGGATTTCCGCGACGTGCTCAAGGAAGTCGCCAATCCCGGCTTGCGTCGCAAAGCTCGCAAACCGGCTGCTTGAATCGCGCGCATCGATTCGCTCAACGATCTCAAGGTACACGATGGCCACCGCCGAGGATTACGCCTTCATGGCGCGCGCTCTGCGCCTTGCCGAGCGCGGCTTGTACACCACCACGCCGAACCCGCGCGTGGGGTGTGTCATCGTTGCGCCCGGCGGTGACCGATCGAAAGGTGAGGTCGTCGGCGAAGGAGTCCACGCCCGCGCGGGTGAGGATCACGCTGAGATCCACGCGCTGAAAGCAGCCGGCCAGCGCGCACGCGGTGCCACTGTTTACGTCACGCTCGAGCCATGCAACCATCACGGTCGCACACCGCCGTGCACGAATGGTTTGATCGCAGCCGGTGTGGCACGTGTGGTCGCCGCGATGCAGGATCCGAATCCGCTGGTGTCAGGCCAGGGCTTAGCGCAACTGCGTGAAGCGCGCATCGATACAGAGTGCGGCGTGCTCGAAGCGCAAGCGCGTGAGTTGAATGCCGGATTCATCTCGCGCATGACGCGCAGTCGTCCGTGGCTGCGTCTGAAAACCGCGGCCAGCCTCGATGGGCGCACGGCGCTGCGCAACGGCGTTAGCCAATGGATCACTGGCGAAGCCGCACGGCGCGATGGGCATCGCTGGCGCGCACGCTCATGTGCGGTGATGGTCGGCATCGGTACGTTGCTATCGGACAATCCGCGTCTGACCGTGCGCGACGTGCGCACCGACCGGCAGCCGCTGCGCATCGTGATCGATCGCAGCTTGGCGATGCCGCTCGACGCGAAAGTCCTCGATGGCGGTCAGACCCTGGTTGCCTATTCCGAGAGCTCCGCGGAGAAGATGCGACAACTCGAAGCGCGTGGTGCAACACTGGTTCGCATCGCCGACGATAACGGTAAAGTCGATCTCGTTGAGCTGTTGCGAGAACTGGGGCGGCGCGAGCTCAATGAAATTCTGGTGGAATCGGGCAATCGGCTGAATGGCGCGCTGCTGCGTGCCGGCCTGGTCGATGAGCTGATCATGTACTTCGCGTCACACTTGCTCGGCGATGAGGCGCGGGGTATGTTCGATCTCGGCGAGCTCACGCAGCTCGATCAGCGGCTGCAGTTGTCGATTCATGATGTGCGCCGCGTTGGCGCAGACTGGCGCATGATTGCGAGAGTGGCATAAGTCATGTTCACCGGAATCATCGAAGCCGTCGGCCAGGTGCGCCACCTCGAGCAGCGCGAGGGCGGGGTGCGGCTGGTGATCGGCAGCGGCAGCTTGCCGCTCGATGACGTCAAAATCGGTGACAGCATCGCAGTCGATGGCTGTTGCCTTACCGTGATCGCAGTCGCGCCGGATGCATTTCACGTTGACGTCTCCGACGTGACGATGAGCGCAACCGCGGGGTTTGCGCATGGCGCGGCG
>JBBRGM010000468.1:0-4040 GCA_038240725.1 Burkholderiales bacterium
GATCTGAGTCTTCGCAACGATCAGCTTCTGCATGCGCTCAGCCGGGCAAGCAAGGACGTAAAAGAATTCAG
Source organism: Burkholderiales bacterium (assembly GCA_038240725.1). GTDB lineage: Bacteria > Pseudomonadota > Gammaproteobacteria > Burkholderiales > SHXO01 > SHXO01. The sequence continues at coordinate 72 of JBBRGM010000468.1, forward strand.
CGGCACGCAGCAAGCCGATGCAGCGGAGCGTTTCCAGACTCAGGAAGCATTGCGCGACAGCGAGAATTTATTGAGCGACGCGCAGCGCATGGCGCATCTGGGAAGCTGGTTCTTCGAGCCGCATACGCACCGCGTCGTATGGTCGGATGAAACATTCCGAATCTATGGTGCGGACCGCGCCCACGTCATCCCATCATGCAGAGAGTTGATCGCTCGCGTACATAAAGACGACCGTGAACACGTACTGCAGTTGATCGGCGGGGCAGTGCGCAGAGGCGAGGCGTACGAAACGGAATTTCGTATCACCACGCCGGATCGCCAGACGAAGTGGATTCACGCGCTTGCGCAGCCCAAAGTCGACGGTTCAGGCAACACCGTTTCCCTGCGTGGCACCGTGCTCGACGTAACGGAGCGCAAGCTGCAAGCGCTGCAGCTGGAGAGCGAGCGGCGAGCCCTCGAAGCGATCGCGAGCGGCACGCCGCTCGCCGGCGTGCTCGAGCTATTGTGCGGTTTGGTCGAAGAGCAGTGGAGCGGCGCCCGTTGTTCGGTGCATCTGTTGAATTCGGACAGCTTGTTTTTAATCGAAGCGGCCGGCGCGAGTCTGCCATCGGAATATCGACTGGCAACCGCACGCTTGCCGATTGGAACGGACATCGACAATTGCGGCACCGGGGCCCACCGCGGGCAGCAGGTGATCACCGCGAACATCGCGGCCGATCCGACTTGGGAGACCTGTAAGGCGCGGGCGCTGTCGGCCGGTTTGCGCTCGTGCTGGTCGCTACCGATTCAGGGAAAAATGCGCCCGGTGGTCGGCGTCTTCCGAGCGTATTTCGATGCCCCGCGCGCTCCTACGCCATCGGAGCTCGAGTTTCTGGCCTCCGCGACCAATCTTGCGCGCATCGCGATCGAACGCGACGAAGCACAACAGCGTATTCGCCAGTTGGCGCACTTCGACGAGCTGACCGGTTTGCCCAATCGCGTCATGTTCAGTCAGTCGCTCGATCACGCGTTGCTGAAGGCCAAACGCGAGTCGTCATCGCTGTCGTTGCTGTTCGTCGACGTCGATCGCTTCAAGAATATCAACGACACGCTGGGCCACGAAGCCGGCGATCGACTGCTCCGCCAAGTAGCCGATCGGCTGAAGCATTGTCTGCGGGAAAGCGATCTCGTCGCCCGCTTCGGCGGCGATGAATTCATGGTGCTGCTCGAGAATCTCCCCGATCCGCAGTATGGGGGGACGGTAGCCGGCAAACTGCTCGACGCGTTGGCCCGTCCGCTCACCTTGGGCGATCAGGATTTGCATATCAGCGCGAGCATCGGCATCAGCACTTACCCCGGCGACGGTGCGGATCCGCAAATTCTGCAGCAGCACGCGGACGTCGCAATGTACCGCGCGAAAGAGCAGGGCCGAAACAATTGGCATTGCTACTCGGCGACCACCGACATCCATAGTATTGAGCGCCTCAAGCTCGAAGGTCATCTACGCCGCGCAATCGAAGCGGAAGAATTTACTCTGCACTACCAGCCGAAGCAGGAAATTGCGACCGGTGAAGTTACCGGCATCGAAGCGCTGGTGCGGTGGAATCATCCTGAGCTCGGCATGATCGCGCCGGATCGCTTCATTCCGTTGGCCGAGGAGACTGGGTTCATCGTCCCGCTCGGCGAATGGGTTCTGCGCAAAGCATGCGTGGAAGCCAAACAACTGCAGTCGATTCCCGGCATGACGCCGTTGCGCGTCGCCGTCAATCTGTCGGCGCGGCAGCTGGGAGACCGACTCGTCGGCGTAGTTGCCGATGCGCTGCGCGATTCGGGTCTCGACGCCCGTTTTCTGGAGTTGGAAGTCACCGAGAGCATGGTGATGCAAAACCCCGGGCATGCGGCGGACCTGCTTTTGCGCATTAAAGAAATGGGCGTGCAACTGGCAATGGATGATTTCGGGACGGGTTATTCATCGCTTGCTTATCTCAAACGTTTTCCGCTCGACAGCATCAAAATCGACCGTTCGTTCATTCAGGGCGTACCGACGGACATGGGCGACTCGACGTTGACGCAAGCCATCGTCGCGATTGCACACAGTCTGCATTTGCGCACGATTGCGGAGGGCGTGGAGACCAGCGAGCAAGTCGACTTTCTGCGTACGCAGAAAGTCGACGAGATTCAAGGCTATGTTTTCAGCCGGCCTCTTCCGTTCGAGAAGCTCGTCGAAAAATTGCGTTCGCATACCGAGCAGCAACGCGCGCGGGGCGAACCGCCTGCACCCGACCGGCCGCCTATCGTCATCTGGCCGTAGCCGCTCAGCGGCCCGCGCCAGCACATTGACTGCAACGAAGCACACGCGCCACAATCGTCGAACGCGGGCCGCCCGGCTCGTTTTCAAAGACGGAGAACGCATGCGACGAGTGTCGAGTTTGCTGGGAATCATGATTACCGCGTCGATGCTCATCGGCCGCGCTGCGATCGCGGAGGACTCGGTGATCCCTGCTACTGAGGAGCCGCGTCATCGCGTAAAGCTGGAAAATCCGGTGGTGCGTATCGTTGACGTCGAGATCCCGCCGGGCGATCAGACCCTCCTGCATTCACATAGCCTCGACTACGCCTTTCTCATGGTCAACCGCGCGAGTCTGCTGAACGAGGTGCAGGGGAAACCGCCTGTCGATCTCAGCGTAGCCGCGGGGCTCATCGGCTACTATCGCGCCACCCAGGGCGCCTACATTCATCGCTTCACCAATGTTGGGACCCAGCCGTTTCGCGCGATCGGAATCGAGCTGCTGGCGGCGTCACCGACCCCGGAGGTTAGCGCCGCGCTGCCGGGCAGCTCAGGCTATGTGACCGTCCTCGACAATGAGCGCGTGCGTGCATATCGACTGGTGCTGGCGCCGGGCCAATCGACACCGTCCGTCACGCTACCGGGGCGCACCGTCCGCGTGGCCGGCACGAATGCGACGCTCGTTGAAACGATCGGCGCTGATTCTATCCAGCGCCGGTTCGAGCCTGCGATGTTCGAGTGGCGTGCAGCGCCATCTACCCAGACACTCAAGAACACCGGTGACGCACCGGTTACGCTCTACGAGTTCGAGATCAAATAACTCAGTTGCGGATGAGCACTTTGCCGAAGTGCTGCGCGGCGTCCATGTAATGGTAGGCCTCGAGCGCCTGCTCGAATCCGAACACCTTGTCGATCACTGGCCGGATCGCGCGGGTCGCGTATTCGGTGATCAGTGTTTCCAACATGGCGCGGCTGCCGACGAAGATTCCCTGGATGCGCGCCGTCTTGATCAACACCGGCAGAAAATCGATCTTGTTCTCAAGCCCGGTAAACACGCCGATGATGTTGACTTGACCGTGAATCGCCACCGCTTGAAGCGATTTGGGCAGGGTCCCCGCGCCGCCGGTTTCCAGCACGTGATCGGCACCTGCCCCTCCAGTGAGCTCGAGCACTTGCTTTTCCCAATCCGGGGTTGTCTTGTAGTTGATCAGCCCATCCGCGCCCATTGCTTTCGCTCTCGCTAATTTCTCATCGCTGCTGGAGGTGATGATGACGTGGGCACCTTTCGTTTTCGCGATCTGCAGTCCGAAGATAGACACCCCGCCGGTACCGAGAAGCAGCACCGTCTGCCCTGCGCGCACCTGTCCGCTTTCGACTAAGGCGTGCCACGCGGTCACGCCCGCGCAAGGCAGCGTTGCCGCATCCTCGAAAGACATGCCATCGGGTATGTTTGCCAGACCTTGCGCCGATAAAACGAATTCGTCGGCGAGCACGCCATCGATTGCGCCACCGAGTGACGTGTTCATCGCCGGATAGGTGAGCGGACCATCCAGCCAGCCTTGAAAAAAGCTGGTCACTACACGATCGCCTGGCGCGAATCGCGTGACCCCTGGCCCGATGTCGATTACTTCCCCTGCAGCGTCCGATACCGGCACGAGACGCGTGAAATCGCCGCCGACCGGATAGAGACCTTTTGTGATCAG
>JBBRGM010000469.1:0-4040 GCA_038240725.1 Burkholderiales bacterium
CGATACGACAACCAAGAGTACGCCGCGCACAGACGACACGTGTCCTCGGCTTCCTGCAAGTCCATCCGCTCGAGATGATGCGCATCGGGCGAGTGATAAATCTGTCCCTTGGCCATCGCCCACACCCAGCCGCGCCACGCCGTTTCCAGCACGACGACTTTGGTGTTGATCGGCACCAGCGACAGCATCACACGATCCTCCAGCGACAGCTGCGTGGCATCGAGGACCGGCGTTCGCGCAAGTTGCTCGCCGAGATTTGCCGGCACGAAAAAGTCATCCTGCAAATCCAGATTCTTGACGAAGCGCTGCAGCAGCTTCTCGAGCGCACGCTCGCCGGTCGCCTCGGCCAGCGCCCGCAGATGCTCGAGTGAGGGCGACACCTGAAAGCGCGACATGTGCAACGCATCGGGCCGCTTGCGCAGCTCGCTCGACAAGTGCCAGTGCGTATCGCCGTCCAGTCCGCATACTCTTCCGGCTTCGTGCAAACCGTAGCGGCCCGCGCGGCCGGCGATCTGATGAATCAGTGCGCGCGGTAGGTAATCCTCTTCGTAGCCGTCGTACTTTCTCGCGGTGGTGAATACGACGCGCTCGATCGGCAGGTTCAAACCCATCCCGATTGCATCGGTGGCGACGACGATCGCTGCATCGCCGGATTCGAAACGGCGCGCCTGCGCCCGCCTCGCCTCCGGCGACAACGCACCATAGATCGTCGCGACCGAACGGCCCATGCGCGAGAGTTGCTGCGCGAGGGACAGCACGTCGCGCCGTGAGAACGCGATCAACGCATCGCCAGGCCGCAGCGCGTTGAGACTGCCGAGCGGTTTGCGTTCGAGCTCGAGCGGCCCCATGCGCTCGCGATACTGGACTTCCAACGTCACACCAAGCCGATCTGCCAGCGCACGCAGCGCGGGCTCCGCGGCCGGACTGCCGAGTAGATATACAGTCTGCGCAGGCACGCCGCACACCGCCGCCGTCCACGCGCCGCCGCGTTCCGGATCTTCCAGCATTTGCACTTCGTCGATCACCGCGACGTCGACCATGCGCTGCGGATCAAGCATCTCCACCGTGCTGGCGAAATGCGTCGCGAGCGGATTCAGCTTGCGCTCCTCTCCGGTGATCAGACTGACCGCGACACCCGCGGCCTCGAGCCGCTCGTAATTCTCATTGGCGAGCAGACGCAGCGGCGCGAGGTAGACACCGGAGCTCGCGCGTTTCAGCGCTTCGATCGCGTCGTGCGTCTTGCCGGAATTGGTCGGGCCGAGAAACGCGACGAACTTACGCGGCAGCTTATGGGCAGGAAAACTTTCCGGATAGTCCTTCAGGCTGACCGCCGCCTTTACTTTCTCCGCGGTGAGGTTCTCGCGCTGCTTGACGTGCGCAGCTTGCAGGCGCTCGATAATCGTCGCGAAACGTGATTTCTCATCGACGCCGTCGGTCACCAAGCCGGGCCAGAACCGTCGAGCGTCGAGGCCGAGCTCGTCCGCGAGTGCACGCGCGCGCTGCAAGAATGCACTCACGCGGGCCGCCATCGCCTCGTTGACGGCGGGATTGAGGCGCTGCGCAATCAGCTTGGCGCGATCTTCGGTGCTGACTTTTTTCCACTTACCCGCTTTCATCAGCGCGCCATCGGGCGGCATCAGCGTATACGGAATACGCTCGCCATCGACCTGCGCCTCGCCCGAGACGTTGAGCATAAATATACCGTTGCGCTTGAGCAGAACTGCGTTGTGCGCTTTTAGATACGCGAATAGCGCTTCATTCGCACCGCTCCGCGGCTGGTCAGCCTCGGTCTGTGCGACGGCGTCGTCGTCGGCTTCGGGCAAAACGGGCAATACGAATTGTTCGGACATGGGGTCGCTGGTCGATTTACCTAAGTGAGCCCAACAGTAACGGGTGCGGGACCAGATGGGAAGCGCGATCGCCCTGCAATCGATAGACGCAGCACGTCTCGTCCGCGAACAGTATCATATGCGCCCACACCAACAACTCGACTATGCCGCGCGCTTCGAAAAACCCATCTGCAATCGCCGACAGCAGTACCACCGTGCTCGACGCTGCTCGCACCCTTTCCACCGATCTGGCACGACTGAAATTTCCACCGCCGGTGGCACACGTCTACGATCCGTATCGCTACGCGTGGGCAACGTACGAGCAATACGTCACGCGTTTCGGACGAGCGCCGAAGCGTGTGGTGCTGTTGGGCATGAATCCGGGCCCATTCGGCATGATGCAGACCGGCGTTCCATTCGGCGAAGTCGCTGCCGTGCGCGATTGGATGGGCATTCGCGCACCGGTCGACGTCCCCGCATCTCAGCATGCGAAGCGAACCATCGACGGCTTCGAGTGCACACGATCCGAGGTGAGCGGCAGGCGGCTTTGGGGATGGGCGCGAGGGCGCTTCGGCACCGCAGAGCGCTTCTTCCGCGACTGGTTCGTGCTGAACTACTGTCCGCTTGCGCTGCTGGAAGAATCGGGGCGCAACTTCACGCCGGACAAGCTGCCCGCCGCGCTGCTTGCGCAACTGTACGCAGCGTGCGATCGCCAGCTTGCAGTCGCGCTCACGGTCCTGGAGCCGGAGTGGGCAATCGGTATCGGCGGCTTCGCCGAGAAACGCATCCGCGCCGTGCTGGAAAGCAATCTGATCGACAGCGCGCTTGCACGCCGCATCCGCGCCGGCGCGGTGCTGCATCCGAGTCCGGCCAGTCCGCTTGCGAATCGCGGCTGGGCCGAGCTCGCGGATAAACAATTCGTCGCGCTCGGCGTGCTGAGTTCAGCCGAGCGGTGATCCGCAATCTAGCGCGGTGGCCGCGCGCATGGCCGGCGAGTCGCCGCGAGCCGCTGCGCTCGTCTCACATAGCATCGTACCGAACATGAACGCGCACGCTCCGAGCAAGCTCACGCACCGCGCGATCCTGTCGCTCGCCGTACCGATCATGATTTCCAACGTGTCGACACCGCTGCTGGGCGCCGTCGATACCGCGGTGATGGGCCGCATTCCGGATCCCGCCTACATCGGCGCCGTGGCGCTGGGTGCGCTGGTATTCAATTTCGTATTCTGGGCGTTCGGCTTTTTGCGCATGGGGACGACGGGATTGACGGCACAAGCGCTCGGCGCTGCCGACCCGGTCGAGATACGTGCGAGTCTCGGTCGGGCGATCCTGATCGCGATCGCAGTCGGCGCCGGCCTGCTGGCGCTGCAATGGCCGATACGCGAAGCTGCGTTTGCGCTGCTGAACGGCAGCGATAAAGTCGAAGCGCTCGCCCGGCGCTACTACGACCTCCGCATCTGGGCGGCGCCTGCGACGTTGACCAACTATGCACTGCTCGGCTGGTTCATCGGTCTGGGTCGTGCACGCGTGGCGCTGGTGCTGCAGCTCGTACTCAACATCACCAATGCGGCGCTCACAACGTTGTTCGTGCTCGGCTACGACATGGGCGTCACCGGCGTCGGGCTCGGTACGCTGCTCGCGGAGTACATCGCGGCAGGAGTCGGGCTTGTCTTAGCTTTTCGACACCTGCGGCGCATCGGCGGGCGCTGGGATTTTGCGCGGCTGACGGCGATTCATCGCATCGGCCGCACGCTGGCGGTGAATCGCGACATCATGATTCGTTCGCTCGCGCTGATCGTCGTGTTCGTCTGGTTCATGGCGCAAAGCGCCGATCATGGCGATGGAATTCTCGCGGCCAACGCGGTGCTGATGCAGTTCATCGCGGTCGTTGCGTTTTTTCTCGATGGGCTTGCATTCGCCGCCGAGGCGCTGGTCGGACAATCGGTCGGCGCATCCGATCGCGCGGCGCTGGTCACTGCTGCACGCATGACGACTTGGTGGGCAGCGTTCGTTGCGCTGCTGACCACCTGCGTGCTGGCGATCTTCGGGACTACGCCAATCGATTTCTTGACGGTGGATGCAACGGTGCGCGAGCTCGCACGCCGCTATCTGCTCTGGGCAGTACTGGCGCCGCTGATCGGTGTCTGGTGTTTCCAGCTCGATGGCATTTTCATCGGCGCGACGCGCACAGTTCAGATGCGCAACGCCATG
>JBBRGM010000470.1:0-4034 GCA_038240725.1 Burkholderiales bacterium
ATGAACGACGAGTTCACGCCGCGATTGCGGCGCGCGATCACCACGCCTTCGTACGCCTGCACACGCTTGCGGTCGCCTTCCACAACTTTCACGCTGACGACTACGGTATCGCCCGGTGCAAACGCCGGAATGGTCTTTCCCAGGCGGGCTATCTCTTCCTGCTCGATTGCTTTGATCAAATCCATGCTCATCACTCCTGCATTTAAGTTTCGCGGCTGTTCGAATCCGCGGGCATTACGTTTCGCGTGCAGTTTCCTGCTCTTCTGTCTCGCGCTTGAATTCTTCGAGTAACGCCAACCGCTCGCTGTCGAGCTTCAACTTGGTCAGCAGCTCCGGTCGCCTGCGCCAGGTTCGGCCCAACGATTGTTTGAGCCGCCAGCGCCCAATCTCCGCATGGTTGCCCGATAGGAGAACGTCCGGCACCGATGCGCCCTCGTAGACTTCAGGTCTCGTGTAGTGCGGACAATCGAGCAGGCCATTCACGAACGAATCCTGCGCTGCCGATTCGCTTCCGCCCAGCACGCCCGGAAGCTGGCGGATCAGACCATCCATCAACACCATCGCCGGCAACTCTCCGCCTGACAAAACATAGTCGCCGACTGAGACCTCGTAATCGGCCTGGCGATTGACCAGCCGCTCGTCTACGCCTTCGTAGCGACCCGCCAACAGGATCAACCCCTGGTGCTCGCCGAGTTCTACTACCAATTCGTGATTCAACAACTTCCCCTGCGGGGTGAGGTACACGACCTTCGGTGCAGTGACGCCACAACTGCGCTGCCGCTGACGTGCGGCCTTTAGCGCTTTCTCGAGCGGTTCCGGCGCCATCACCATTCCGGGCCCACCGCCGTACGGGCGGTCGTCTACCGAGCGGTACGCATTCGTGCTGAAATCGCGTGGATTCCACAGTACGAGCTCGTAGAGCTTGGCTTCGAACGCGCGACGCGTCACGCCGGATCGCGTTACCGCGTCGAACATTTCCGGGAACAGCGTAACTGCGTCGAAGTGGATCAAAAGTCCGTGCCCCAATCCACGACCAGCGAGCCGCCGGCCAAATCCACCGAAACTAGTATCGGAGCGATAAACGGAATCAACCGCTCGCGCTCCCCGAAAACCACTAGGACCTGTTGCGCACCGGTTTCTAGAAGCTGGGTTACCTTGCCCAGCCCATCGCCTTCGAGATTCCTAACCTCCAGACCGATAAGCTCGGTCCAGTAAAATTCGCCATCGGCTTTCGGTGGCAGCTCGCTGCGCGGCACCGCGATCTGAAAATCTCTGAGATTTGCCGCCGCCTCGCGCTCTTCGATGCCATGCAGCTTTGCGATCACGGACCGCCCATGCGCGGTCGCGTCTTCGACCGGCATCTCGGTCCAGCTTGCATCTTTGCCGACCCACCAAGTGGGATAATCGAGCAAACCATCGACCGTTTGCGTAAAGGGCTGGATTCGAACCCAGCCCTTTATTCCGAATGCGCCGGCAACTCGGCCCATCACCACCATGATCTCATCACCTTGCCGGGAGCGATCACCTTACTGTGATCGGATCACTCTATGCTGTCGCACCACCACCAAGCGCGGCTTCAACGTCAAGCTCGCCGCGGTCGCTAGACGACGATCAGGGATGGTTAAGCTTGAGGTGCTGCGACAGGAAGGCGCTTGACCAGGCGAGCGACGGTATCGCTTACCTGAGCGCCTTTACTCTGCCAATGCGTCAGTCGCTCGACCGAAATCCGGATCGACTCGCGCCCTTCCGGGGCTTTCGGGTCGTAAAAGCCAAGTCGCTCGATGAATCTGCCATCACGCGGGTTACGCGAATCGGCCACCACTACTTTGAAGAACGGACGATTCTTAGCACCGCCACGCGCAAGTCGGATCACTACCATTTTTGCTTCCTCTTAGCGAAGCCCGCGATTCTAAGCCGGTTTTCTATTTGTTAGCAAGTTGCAAGCTGGCACCGCTCGCGGAGCGCGAGTGGGAGTCGGCGCCAAGCCCGCTGAATTGGGTCGGCTGAATTGGGCCGTAGAACCTCACCGTTACTACCGAATATCCGCGGTCGACTGGCCCTTGTGGAATACCTGATCCAGGAATTTCGCGATGATTTTCGTGAGCTCGTCCTCTTTTCCTTCAAAAAAGTGCAGCGCTTCGGGCACGACGACCTGATCCGATCCTTGAATCTTCATGATCTGCTTTTTGCGCTCGTAGGCGCCGACCTGAGTGATCTCCCAGTCCTTGCTGCCGAATACGTCGAGCACGGGTATCTTGATCCGGAACATTTCCTCCAGACCGTTGATGATGCCGATGAAGACCCACGCCTTGACCGTCTTGTCGTCGGTATCGATGAGGTACTGGTTCGCCATCGCAGCGCCGAGACTGTGCGAAACGATCGCGACGTTCTTGTAGCCCTTGGCTTTGAGAAAATCCGCGGCGACCTGAAAGCGCTCGCGCGCGTCGGGATAGGTATAAAGATAGTCGCCGATCTTGGCGCCGCCGCCCAAAACCGGCAATTGGATGGACAAGGTCGTGTAGCCGGCTTCGGCGAGCTTGATCCTCAGCGTACCGTATAGCTCATAGTCAGGGCTCCAGCCCCGGCCGTGCGCGATGATGATCGCGCCGCGGGCTTTTTGCGGCTCGTTGTACAGCGCGAGAAACTTGTGGCCGTTGTGCTGCTCGAGCCAGACGGCGTCGCCCACCATCAGGCCCGGCAGGATCTGGTCGGCCCAGCGCTGTTCGCGATCATAATCCTGCGCAGCGCAAACGACCGACCAGCAAAGAACAGCGAGGGCAATACCGATACGCATGCGCAATTCCTGTTTTGTTGCAGACGGAGTCGGTTCGACTCCACATTGAAAACTTCGTGCGATGCGATGTTGATTAACGCATGCCGGGCAGCATGCCGCGCATCGAGCGCATCATTTTCTGCATGCCGCCCTTGCCGACCATCTTCATCATCTTCTGCATCTGCTCGAATTGATTCAGCAAGCGGTTCACCTCTTGCACAGGAACACCTGCTCCGGCCGCGATGCGACGTTTACGTGAGGCCTTGATCAGATCCGGCTTGGTGCGCTCTTTCGGCGTCATCGAGTCGATGATTCCGATCGTGCGTCCGATAACCTTTTCATCGACGTTGGCGTTCTGAGTCATTTGCGAAAGCTGCGCCGGCAGCTTGTCCATCAACGCACCGAGCCCGCCCATCTTCTTCATTTGCAGCATTTGATTTTTGAAGTCTTCAAGATCAAAGCCTTTTCCGCTCTTGACCTTCTTCGCGAGTTTTTCTGCGTCGGCCAGGTCGACATTGCGGCGCGCGTCCTCCACCAGGCTGAGTACATCGCCCATGCCGAGAATTCGCGACGCCATCCGCTCCGGATGAAACGACTCCAGGTTCGCAAGTTTTTCGCCGACACCGACGAATTTAATCGGCTTGCCCGTCACGTTGCGCACAGACAATGCCGCGCCACCCCGCGCATCGCCATCCAGCTTGGTAAGCACAACGCCAGTCAGCGGCAGCGCTTCGCCGAAGGCTTTTGCGACATTCACCGCGTCTTGCCCTTGCATCGCGTCGACTACGAACAACGTCTCGATCGGCTGCAGCGCGTGATGGAGCGCCCGGATCTCGTCCATCATCGCCTGATCGACCGCCAGTCTTCCCGCAGTATCTACGATGACGACGTCGACATAGTGGCGGCGTGCGTGGTCGACAGCATTCGTGGCGATCTCGACCGGCTTCTGCTCTGCGGTCGCCGGGTAGAACTCGACGTTAAGTTGGGCAGACAAGGTGCGCAATTGCTCGATGGCTGCCGGGCGATACACGTCGCAACTCACCAGCAACACCTTCTTTTTCATCTCGTCGCGCAGGAATTGCGCGAGCTTGCCCGTGGTGGTCGTCTTGCCTGACCCCTGCAGCCCCGCCATCAAGAATACAGCGGGCGGAACGGTCGAAAGATTGAGCGGTACGTTGGCCTCGCCCATCAAGCTGACCAGCTCGTCGAAAACGACGGCAATCAGCGCCTGACCTGGCGTGAGACTGCCGATCACCGATTG
>JBBRGM010000471.1:0-4021 GCA_038240725.1 Burkholderiales bacterium
CGGCGATTAGCGGACTCGCGGCAAATTTCGTTTCCCTAATCGCATCGAATGGCAACGTCCCCCGCGATCGATCAGCAAGCATGTGCGTTTCGGCGTGCTAGCCGCGTGCGAGAGGCTTGCGCTGTCTTGCGATTCCCCCGACTGCGAGCACACCCAGTGTCAGCAGCGCGAATGAGGATGGCTCTGGGATCGCGCTGCGCCGAAGGCGGGAAGCGTGAGCGTATTTGGGAGCGTGAATGTCTGGAATCCCGTGTCGAGGCCGCCGTTCGGATTCGGGTAGATCAATAACTGCGCACCGGTGCCGCCATTTCCGTAGATCCACGAAGCGCCGGTGCTCGTGTCATCGAACTCGAAACCGTCGGTAGAGACAGCGAGCGCGAAGGTAAGGGCCGAAGCCGTTGCGGCGATCTGCACGGCGCCGACCGCAGTAAATGCGCTGTTGCTCTGGGTTAACGTAACCGGCGTGTCGACGCTGTTGCCGATCTCAAGGTTCCAGCCGACGATGTTAGCGGCACTCAGGCTGCCGAGTTGATCGACCGTTATCGATCCGGTCAATCCGAGCGAACCGCTGCACCCGCCCGACGAGCAGATCAACGACTCGTTCACCTCATACGTGGTGTTGGCCGCGGCGTTGCCACAGACGCCGACGAACGCGGCAACGAGGGCGAAAGCGACGGTCAGCGTACGTGCAATTCCTGATTTTTGTTCGCCGGCCCTTGAGGACATGTACATAATTCCCGCGACGGTCGAAGGGAAAAACTATCGGCTTGCGGGTGTTTTCGCAAGATCGCCGCGCAGTGTATTCCTATAAATAGATCGACTTCAAATGAGGGCCCGATTAGCCGGCCGCAGCGCTGCGCGATTGCGATCGTGGCGCTCGGCCGATCACGCGGGCGAGGCCGACGATCGCCTGCCTGCGATTTACCGGGAACGGCGCTTGCCGGTGGCATGCCGGCAGCGTACGATCCTTGGCCGCTGCCTGCTATTCGCACGTAACTGCAGGAGCGAACTGCAATTGCGCTATCGGGTCGATTACACGCCGCGAATACGGAACCGCTCGATCTAACCGCTGCAGAGCCCGCCCATCGCTGCTTAGATGAGTGGACAAAATCATCGAAACGCGACGGCGGCAGGTAAAATGCCGCCTCCGATACGGAGGTTAATGGTGATCAAGTTCGTTCTCAACGCGGCCGCCGCGACGCTTCTTGCAACGATGAACGTATTACCAGGCGATGCTTCGGCAACGTCCACGAACGCCCCGGTGTACCGCAGCATCATCGTCGACGGGCTGAATATTTTCTACCGCGAAACCGGGCCGAAAGAGGCGCCGACGATTTTGCTGCTGCACGGTTTTCCCGCATCCTCGCGGATGTTCGATCCTCTGTTTCCGTTGCTCAGCAGCCATTACCATTTGGTCGCGCTCGACTATCCCGGCTTCGGCCATTCCGATGCACCGCCGCCGGAGCGCTTTGCCTATACCTTCGATCATCTCGCGCAGGTCACCGACCATTTCACGCAAGCGCTCGGCCTTGCTCATTACACGCTGTATATGCAGGACTACGGCGGACCGATCGGATTCCGGCTAGCGCTGGCGCACCCTGAGCGCGTGCAAGCGCTGATCGTACAAAATGCGGTCGCGCACGACGAAGGCCTCGGGCCGCTGTGGGCGGCGCGCCGCGCATTCTGGGCCGATCGCGCCGCGAACGAAGCCAAGCTGCGCGAGACTTTTTTGTCCGCTGAGACCACCAAGGCCCGCCACGTCGGCACATCGCCGAATGCGGATCGCTACAACCCGGACCTGTGGACCGACGAGCTGGCATTTTTGTCGCGGCCAGGCCAGGATCGCATTCAAGTCGATCTGTTCTACGACTATCGCACCAACGTCGCCGCGTACCCGTGCTGGCAAGCGTACTTGCGCTCGCATCGTCCACCCATCTTGGTGGTCTGGGGAAAATACGATCCCTCTTTCGCCGTCGCAGGCGCGGCTGCGTACGGGCATGACGTTGCCGATGCGGAGATTCACATCCTCGACGCTGGACACTTCGCGCTCGACGAAGCGGCGGAGGAAATCGCGGCGCGCATCGATGCGTTTATGTCGGCACGCAGGATCGGCAAGCAGGGTTGACCCCGCCCGCGATTATCTCGGCCCGAATGCCGCTGGTCTACCCTGGCTGCCCATCGAACATTTCAGGATGCTGGTGAGCTCCACGACGCATGTCGACCACTCCCGCGATAGGCGCGGGCTGGGGCGGCACGTGCGGACAAGTTAGAATTCGCAAAACAACATCCCGCGAACCGACATGCAAACGACCGATTCCATGCAAGCAGACCATTCGAATACCGCCTGCGACGTCTTCGTCATGGGCGGTGGGCCCGCCGGCTCGACCATCGCAGCACTCCTGGCCGAGAAGGGGTGGAACGTGGTGATCGTGGAGAAAGAGCGCCATCCGCGCTTCCACATCGGAGAATCGCTGCTGCCTCTGAATATTCCCCTGCTGCAACGGCTGGGCGTCTACGACGAAGTCAAAAAGATCGGCATGCCCAAGTACGGCGCGGAATTCAATTCGCCGCAGCACGGCCCACCGGTTACGTTCGATTTCAGCAAGGCGTGGGATAAAACCTATCCGTCCGCTTTCGAAGTCCGGCGCTCCGAGTACGACGAGATCCTGTTCCGCAACGCCGGGCGCAAGGGCGCGCGCACGTTCGAAGAATGCCGGGTGATGAAAGTCGAATTCCTTGCCGGCGAAGACGTGCGAATCGACACGCGCACGCGCGATGGCGCCGAACATAGTTGGCGCGCAAGATTTTTGGTCGACGCCTCCGGCCGCGACACGTTCCTCGCCAACCGTTTCGGCATCAAGCGGCGCAATCGCTATCACAACAGCGCTGCGATGTATGGTCATTTCACCGGCGCGCATCGGCTCGCCGGCAAGAACGCCGGTAACATCAGCATGTTCTGGTTCGATCACGGCTGGTTCTGGTTCATTCCGCTCGCCGATGGAACTACCAGCGTCGGCGCAGTGTGCTGGCCGTACTACATGAAATCGCGCAAGACCGATCCGACCACATTCTTCATGAATACCATTGCCATGGCGCCGGGCCTGGCGGAGCGGTTGCGCGACGCCAAGCTGACGCATGACGTTACCGCCACCGGTAATTTTTCGTACCGCGCGCAGCGCATGCATGGCGATCGCTACATCATGATCGGCGATGCTTTCGCCTTCATCGATCCGGTGTTCTCGTCGGGCGTGATGCTGGCGATGAACAGCGCGTTCCAGGGGGCCGATGTCGTCGATGCAAGCCTGCGAGATCCCGCACGCGCACCCGCGCTGCTGCGCAAATTCGATCGCAGCGTGCGCGCGGGCGTAGACAACTTCTCGTGGTTCATCTATCGCATGACGCATCCGACGATCCGCCAGATGTTCATGAAGCCGGGCAATCCGCTGCGCATGCAGGAAGCCGTGCTATCGCTGCTGGCGGGAGATTTGTTCCGCGGCACGCCGATCCACTGGAGCTTGCGCGCGTTCAAAGGCCTCTACTACGTTTTCAATCTGTTCAATCCCAGCCAGACGATCGCAGCTTGGCGTCATCGCCGCCGCACGTTGCGCGAGCGGCTGCCGGAAACCGCGGGATCGTAGTCCGGCAGCGGCGCTAACACGCGCTGACTGTCCGCGCTCAGTTCGACGCGCGCGTCGCCGTGAGTACGGGATTCGCGTGATAGCGATCGGGAAACAGCTTCTTCAGCTCATCGATCTTGGGCAGATCGTTGTAGACGATGTAAGGGTAGGTCGGATTGCGCGTCAAGAAATCCTGGTGATACGCCTCGGCGGGATAGAAGCTCTTGCCGTTCTCGATTTTCGTCGCGATCGCCGCAGCGAATACATGCGCGCTGTTGAGCTGCGCGATGTACGCCTTGGCGACGCGTTCTTGCTCGACGCTGGTGGGAAAGATCGCCGAACGATACTGCGTGCCCGTGTCAGGTCCCTGGCGGTTGAGCTCGGTCGGATTGTGCGCTACCGAG
>JBBRGM010000472.1:0-4017 GCA_038240725.1 Burkholderiales bacterium
CAACGGGCTCGGTCGAGCGATCATCGGACCGCTCAAAAGAATGTCTTCACCGCCGCATCGAGCGCATCGCGGATGTCTGGGTCGTCGGTGATCGGACGTACCAGCGAAACGCTGCAGGCGGCGATCGGGTCGACACCTTGCGCGATCAGCGAGCCGGCATAGATCAGCATGCGCGTCGAGATGCCTTCATCCAGGCCGTGGCCTTTCAAGTTGCGCGCACGCTCGCCGATCGACACCAGCCGCCCGGCGTTTTCGCTGGACACACCCGACTCGTGCGAGACGATTTCGATTTCGACGGCACGCGCCGGCCAGGCGAAATCCATCGCACCGAAGCGTTGCTTGGTCGACTGCTTCAGATCCTTCATGATGTTCTGATAGCCGGGATTGTAGGAAATCACCAGCTGAAAATCGGGATGTGCGTGCACCAGCTCGCCTTTCTTTTCCAGCGGCAGGATGCGGCGTGCATCGGTGAGCGGATGAATCACGACGGTAGTGTCCTGCCGCGCTTCGACGATTTCATCGAGATAGCAGATCGCCCCGAAGCGCACCGCGGCTGTCAGCGGGCCATCCTGCCAGCGCGTGCCGCTCGAATCGAGCAGGTGACGTCCGACCAGGTCCGACGCGGTCATGTCCTCATGGCAGGCGATGGTAACCAGCGGCTTGTTGAGTTTCCACGCCATGTATTCGACGAAGCGGGTCTTGCCGCAGCCGGTCGGCCCTTTCAGCATCATCGGCATGCGCACCGCGTACGCGGCCTCGTATAGCGCGATTTCGCCGCCGGTGGCACGATAGTATGGCTCGCTCGGGATCAGATACTGGCTGATCGAATCGTCGGGAAGATTTCGGTCCATTTTCTTGATCGATGTTGGATGAGTGCGCGAGTCTGGATTATCGCGCGTTTGCTCGCTCGCGGTTCAGCGGCGGCGAATGCCGGGTGGCGCGCCCAGCAATAACTCGCGTGCTGCATGCCAGGCGCCTTGTAGCGCGGCACGCAACGCGATCGCGTCCGGTGCCAGCACGCGCACGCCCGCGCCGCATGCATTGGGCAGCGCGCTCACGCCGGCATACACCTCGCGCTTCGCGCTCAAGGCATCGCGAAGCGCGCTCACCAGTTGCGCCGCAGGCAATCCACGGTGCAGCAGCATGAACGTCCCCTGGCATGTGTGGGACGCATTGATGCCGGCTAAGTTCTGCGCGAGCAGCGGACCCGACATGACATAGCGGTCGCGAACCCACAGCCGCCCATCGTAGGAACGCACGCTGACATCGCTCTCGAGACGATCGAACCACTGCGATTCGCCGCCGGCGCGTTGCTGCGGATCGTGCGTCAGGATTGCATCCCAGAGGATGACGGTTGCGGTTTCGTGCAAACGCACCGACAGCCGGTTGGTCAAACGCGCACGCGGAAACAGGATCAACGGCTCGGGCAAATATTCGAGAAACGCGCCCTCTCCCGTATCCAGAGTCGTCGTCTGCACAGCGTCACCGTGCTCCATGCTGTGCACCACCGTCGACGCCGATGTGCTCAGATGCGCGCGCGTGAGCGGGCCGGCGGCGACGCTGCCGCTCAGCCGATCGCCGGCGAATATGCCGCCCGAGCACGATTGCACGTATACGGTCGCCATGCCGGCGGGATCGCCCGGCATCGACAGGCAGCGGCCGACATGGAATGGATACGACGCGCTTTGCCGTTCGAGCCAGGTGCGGCCGGTGTTGTCGGCGGCAAATCGCAGATCGAGCTGCGGCAGCGCTTGGCTGCGAGCGTTTGTGTCGAGCGCCGGGATCGCGTCCGCCGGCAGGCGATCGCCGGTCATCGACTGGTGCTGCGATTGCGTGACATGCGATTCTTCATTCGGCGCAATTTGGCTAAGCGAACAATACCTGCGAGGCGATGTGGTCGACCACGGCGTCGACGCCTTCGCCTGTCCGGCAATTAGTGGTCAGCACCGGTCGCCCACCGCGTACTTCGTTCGCTTCGCGCAGCATGCGCCCGAGATCGACGCCGACGAATTTCGCGAGGTCGGGCTTATTAACGATCAGCAGATCGCAGCGAATCACACCGAGGCCGCGCTTGCGTGGTATGTCGTCGCCGCCCGCAACGTCGATGACGAACAGCCAATAATCCACGAGATCGAGCGAAAATGACGAAGCGAGATTGTCGCCGCCGCTCTCGATCAGAATCAAATCCAGCTTGCCGAATTTCGTCTCCAGCGCATCGGCCGCTTGCATGTTCAAGGTCGGATCTTCGCGAATCGCGGTGTGCGGACAAGCGCCCGTCTCTACTGCCAGGACGCGCTGCGGATCGATCAGTCCGCTGCGTTTGATGCGCTCGGCATCTTCGGCCGTGACGAGATCGTTAGTGATCACCGCGATCTCGGTGCCGCGCTGAATGAACCGCGGAATCAACTGTTCGAGGAGCGCGGTTTTACCCGAGCCGACGGGGCCGCCGATGCCGACACGCGCGGCGCCGGGGTGCGGCATGCGTTGCGGAGTCGCGGCGCGAATCGCGGTATTCATCTGTCGAGCCCTCTAGCGCAACATGTACCGCTGCGCCAAGGGAACTACCTTGGCCGGCTCGCACGTGATGATCTTGCCGTCGATCATGACGTCGAACGTTTGCGGATTGACGGTAATGTTGGGACACGCGTCGTTGTGCAGCATGCTTTGCTTGTTCAACTTGCGCGTACCTTTCGCGGGCAGACATCGCTTGACCAGCCCGAGACTGCCGGCAATGTCTGCTTCGATCGCAAGCGGATTTACGAAATTGACCGCGAGATGTTTCTTCGCCTCGCCGAACGCGCCCCACTGCGGGCGCATCATCAGCGGCTCGCACGTCATCAGGCTCGCGGCTGAATCGCCCATCACCGACCACGCGATGAAGACGCCTTTCACGACCAGCTCGGGTTTGGAGCCGAAGAACCCGGGCCGCCACAAAACGATATCGGCGAGCTTGCCGTCTTCGAGCGATCCGACGTATTGATCGATGCCGAACGTGCGTGCGGCATTTATCGTGTACTTCGCCACGTAGCGCTTGATGCGCTCGTTGTCGCCGATGCGCGTTTTTTCTTCCGGCAGACGGCCGCGCTGATCTTTCATCTTCGACGCGAGCTGCCACGTCCGCGTGATTACTTCATGGATGCGACCCATGCCTTGACTATCCGACCCCAGCATTGAGATCGCGCCGATGTCGTGCAGCACATCTTCAGCCGCGATCGTCTGCGCCCGGATGCGCGACTCGGCGAACGCAACATCTTCCGGCACCGCCGGATTCAGGTGATGACACACCATGATCATGTCGAGATGCTCGTCGAACGTGTTGATCGTGTACGGGTTGGTCGGGTTGGTCGATGACGGCAGGCAATTCATCTGCCCCGCCACCGCGATGATATCCGGCGCGTGACCGCGGCCGGCGCCTTCGGTGTGGTACATGTGGATCGTGCGGCCTTTGATTGCGGCCAATGTATCTTCGAGAAAGCCCGACTCGTTAAGCGTGTCGGTATGCAGCTGCACCTGGAAGTCGAGCTCGTCTGCAACCGACAGACAAGTGTCGATCACAGCCGGCATCGCACCCCAGTCTTCGTGGATCTTGAGCCCAAGACATCCGGCTGCCATCTGATCGAGCAGCGAGCGCGGCTTCGACGAATTGCCGCGCCCGAGAAAACCGAAATTCATCGGCCATTGCTCCGCCGATTGCAGCATCTTGCCGACGTTCCACGGCCCGCCGCAATCGATCCCGACCGTGATCGGCCCGAGGGATCCGCCGATCATCGTCGTCAAGCCGGATCCGATAGCGTGGTCGACCAGTTGCGCGCTATCGAAATGAACGTGCACATCGATCCCGCCCGGCGTCGCGATCAAGCCTTCGGCGTCGCGGACCGTCGTCGCCGCGCCGCAGATCAACTTCGGATGCACGCCATCCATCGTCGCGGGATTGCCTGCCTTGCCGATCGCGACGATCTTGCCATCCTTGATGCCGATGTCGCCTTTAATGATGCCGAGCACGGGATCGATGATGAC
>JBBRGM010000473.1:0-4013 GCA_038240725.1 Burkholderiales bacterium
ATGGCAGCAACGGCGTGTTCGGTGCCGCATTTGCGTTTCCCACAGGTTCATACCACAACGCGAATTATTTCCGCGATATCGTTTTCCTCGCCGATGCTGTCGCCTCGATCGCCAAGGTTAGCGGAGATAAGCAGACCGGCACCGCGAGTGCGCCGCTGGCAAATCCCTTTGTAGTGGTCGTGCGCGACGTCAACAACAATCCAAAGCCCAACACGTCGGTGACTTTCTCAATCACTAGCGGTACGGGCTCTGTTTCACCCACGACTGCTGTGACGGACAGCGGCGGTCAAGCCAGCACACGTCTCACGCTTGGCGCCTCGGGTCGCACGATAGTAACGGCGACCGCAGCCGGCATTGGAAGTGTGACGTTCCAGGCCAGCGTGCCCAACGCGGTCTATCTCGAGAACCAGCAGCCCGGCACGACGGCTTGGAAAATAGCTAATCCTGTCACCGATACGGCTCCAGAGATCGCCGGTTACGCCGGCGCGACCAGCGTTAATAAGGGCGGCACGCTTCCTTTCAAAATCTCCGTAGCGCAGCCGGGTCAATATTCAATCGCCGTGTACAGACTCGGACATTACGCGGGAACGGGCGGCAGGCTGATGGGCAGCTTTGGGCCATTCGCCGGAGTCGCACAGCCCGCGTGCGCGGTAACGGACGCGACGACCCGCTTGATTGAATGCACTTGGACCACCTCGTTTACGCTTTCGGTCGGATCCACATGGACTTCGGGTCTCTACACTGCGAATCTGACCGAACTAACGACCGGCAAGCAGTCGCAGATCTGGTTCGTGGTGCGCGACGACAGCAGTCATGCCGATTTGCTGTTCCAAAGCAGCTTCAATACGTTCTTGGCGTACAACAACTATGGAGATAGTGAGCGTCACAGTCTCTACGAATACAACAGCACCAACGGACAACGCGCATATAAAGTTTCGCTCGATCGTCCGTTCGGCGAAGCAACGGTGGATCCAAGCAACAATAACAATATCAACCGCTACGAACGCAACATGGCGCGCTGGCTGGAGTCGCAGAGCTATGACGTAACTTATGTAACGACGCTGGACGTGCATCTGACTCCGGCCATCCTGTTTCAACACAAGACGTACCTCTCGGTCGGTCACGACGAGTACTGGTCACTAGAGATGCGAAACGGCGTTGAGGCCGCGCGGGACGGTGGGGTAAACCTCGGGTTCTTCTCGGCAAACTCCGCGTACTGGCGCGTGCGATTTGAGCCTTCCACTTCAGGTGAGCCCAACCGCGTTATGGTCTGCTACAAAGATCCGTTGGTAGGAGACCCGATTGCGCCGACGTATCTGTGGCGCGGACCGGAAAACAATCGCCCTGAAAACGCGTTACTGGGTGTGATGTATGTAGGCGATAACGACTCTTCGGGTGGCTTCGATTACATCGTGAGCAATGCCGCCGACCCGTACTACCTCAACACGGGACTGACGAATAACACGGCAATCTTGCAGCTCGTGGGCTATGAGTGGGACGCCGTAGTCAACAATGGCTTCACGCCACCGGGACTGGTGGTGTTGTCGAGCTCTACGGTGGACCCGACCTCAATTGCGCCTGGTTTGCCGAGCGGTACGAGCACAACGACATCCAACTCTGCGCGCTATACGGCATCGAGCGGTGCGAAGGTGTTCGCAACAGGCTCCATCCAATTCGCGTGGGGATTGAATAGCGATGATGTCAGCCCGCCGCGCGACGACACACGCATCAAACAATTTGCGATCAACGTTTTGAAAGATCTGGGAGCAACTCCGCTTACGCCAGATGACGGCATGATTGTGCCTTAACGAATGTCGAGGATGGCTATGGATAAATCGAACAAAGCGATGGACGGCTGGTTAGCGATCGCGTTATGCGTCGTCGGCGTCGGTTCAATCGGCGTCGCGCACGGCGACGACGTGGGGATGCTTTACGGCGTGCGAGCTGTCAACGGACAATTGATCATACGCTCGCTCGATCTCGGGTCCTCGGCGCGCGTGCAGGACCGCGGCAAGCTAAGTGAGCAAGCAGGCGAGCGCTTGACTGCGCTATTCCAGAATAAGGATCGCGGAGTCGGTGTCATTCGAACTTCTATCAACGCGAAAGCAGCGCGCCGCGCTTCGATCCGAATGGTTGGCATCCCGACCAAACCGGTCGACATGTCTTCGGCGGACGTAACGGGACTGTCTTCGTCATATTCAATTTCCAGCGTCTTGATCCCGATCGCAGGACCTCCGCTCGCGCTGGTAGCGCATTACAGCGATACGCCCCGGTTCTGGTTGGCCAACGTCAACTTCGGCTCGGGCCAGGTGACGCTTCTCAACACCCCACTCGATCCGCGAACCCGGTATAGCCATTTGACGCAATGTCCGGACTCAGGAATTTACGCTGTATCGATGGCACCGCAGTATGACGTACGCCTGGTTCAATTCGATCTCGCCAAGCAGACGGTTACACGGCTCGGACACTTGCTGGTCAAAGACCGGGTATTGCAAGTTGAGCTTCAAGGTCTAGCATGCGGGCCATCTGGACAGCTTTACGGACTAAGCGATCCGGAGCATTCCGGAACTAATTCGGTGTTCAGGATCGACACCGCCACTGGGGAGATGACTCTGGTAGCAGAATTCGATGTCGATCGAATGATCTTCGTTCGCTAATCAACCGAAGTACTGTACGGTTGGTTGACATCGTTTCTTCGGATAATGTCATGTCGGTCTGTCTACGCTATGTCGCTCCGTTAGGCAGCGATTCTGAAGGCGGTGCTTGCTTGCCGCAGTCGTACTCCAAAGCAGCATAACAATTGAAAATGGCGCGCTCCTCCGTCCGTCCGAGTTCTCGTTCTCCTATGCGTTTTGTCGCGATCCAGTTCGCGTCATTCGCAAGCGTGGGAGCAATCGCAACGGCAGTTCAATACGTGATACTCGTGGCGCTCGTCCAGTTGGTAGGGATGACCGCGCCGATAGCTTCTTGCATAGGGTTTGCAGCCGGGGCAATCGTCAGCTATGGCCTTAACTACCGGTTTACTTTTCGCAGCGGCGAACGTCATACGGTCGCACTACCGAAGTTTGCGACCGTCGCCGCCATAGGCCTGCTTTTGAATGTTGGCGTGCTCTCTGCTCTGATGAAGCTCGGCCTCCACTATCTGATCGCTCAAGTAGCAGCCACCGGGACGGTGCTGTGCTGGAATTTCTTGCTGAACCGGCAATGGACTTTCGGTGAGGGTGGTCAACGCCTAGACGGCACGACGCCGGGACGCGATTGACAGCCTGCGTCAGCTTGACGTTTCCCACCATCTGGTTTGGCGTTCATTCGAATCGCCGTTGATCTGCCTCGGTCGTGGTGCCCACGACGGCGCACAACTGTAACGTCATCACTGCGTGAGGCGGCCTTATCACCGAATCGCGCACATCGATAAGCTCGCTCGAGCTCTCAGGGCCAGGTCATAAGCCGCTTCCTCGAATGGTACCGATACACCGTGCAGGATCGCGATCAAGGCAACGGACGCAAGCAGGAGGATGGTGGGATTGATTTGCGTCCCCGGTTGAAGACGAAAATATAGCAGTGCGAATATCGAAAGGGCCCCCAGACCGACAGAAAGGCCGACGATCACTTCGTCCACAGAATGCACGCCGAGAACAACCCGTGATACGGCGATGCACGCAACAAGCAGACCGCATAGCAGCCCCACGCCGACACGCGTCCGCCAGCCTAGCTTTCGTGACACCACCACCGCGAACGCGCCATAAACCATCGAAGACATGCTGGCATGACCGCTCGGTGTAAGGATGCCGACGCCCCAGGTTTCTCCGCACGCAAGAAAAGCGATCTTGAGAGCGACCATGACTGAGCCGCAGACTGCTACAGCGGTCAGCAGGCAAATAGCTGCTCGCGCCGATTCAGACCGCCATAGCATCGCCGTAAGCAGGAGCGACAGTGGCAGCAACATGGTGCTGTCGCCAAAAGACGATAGGTGCTTTATCCAGTCCATCGACGTCGAAACATGTGGTGCCGAA
>JBBRGM010000474.1:0-3991 GCA_038240725.1 Burkholderiales bacterium
CGTGCGAACTCTCGACGGCTTCGCTCAAGCATGTTCTGCAGGTGTTCAACCTTGTGCATTCGTCATGTTAATCTTGCTCTGTTTGGCTGACGAACCCTGGCTCCCGTTGCATTCGGATGCCGAACACCTCGGCCTACGCGCTGTTAATAATTTCGGACGAAATTCCTCCACACGACCCGCCGACGCAGCATGGAGTAAAAATGCGGGTGCCTTTGCGCCTTCAACCTCGCCGCCGAACGCCACACTAGGCATGTCGCTCCGGCGCTGGAGCAGCCTCAGTTAATTAATCGAATATCACTGGTCGCGTAATGAAAAACGCGACACTTCTTCTTTCACTTTTCGCCGGCGCGATGCTGACGAGCTGCGCGGGCGTTAGTCCGACCCGCGTTGTCGGCGACACCGTTGCTGCGGCTGGCGGCGCATTCATCGGGAATAAACTAAGTAACGGAAATCCGTTGATCACGACGGCGGCGGCCGGAGGCGGCGTGCTGCTGAGCGAAACGCTCCAGGCGCAGAGCAACGCCTCAGCGCGGAAGTCCTACGATGCCGGATATGACAAGGCACGTAGCGATTCCGCGAAGCAGGAATTCCAGACGCTCAACGATCGTCAGCGGTTTGGCCCCCAAGGCGACGACCGCATGCACGTGCGCTCAGTCGAAGTGCCACTGCCGGAGCGTGAGGAGAACGGAGTCATTCTCGCGCCGAGCACAGCAACCATTCGGATTCAGGAGTAACTCGCCCATGAAACTTTTCGCCTCACTCGCAGCGTTGCTGATCGCGGCGCCAATTTTGCCAGCGCAGGTCGTCGTCATCGATCCGACGGCGATTGCCCACCAGCAGGCCAATCACGTTGTCGATCTTGCCAAGTATGTGCAGATGGTTAACAACCAGCTCACACAGATCAACACGCTGACGCAGCAGCTTCAGCAGATCCAGGCGTACGTGAAAGCGTTCGGAAATCCCGAGCAGCTTCTTCACATCGCCGGCGCCGACCAACTCGTCGGCAGTCTCCAGCAGAACGGTATTGGTCAAACGCTGGCGCAGTTGCAGCGCACTGCGAATGGCATTCAGGCGCTGCAATATAACGGCAACGGGCTCTACACGAGCTTGGGGCAATCCTTCACAACACCGGGTGGAGTTCAGGTCCCACGCTTTGAGCAGCTCTATCGGAAGTATGGCGCGATCCAGGATGATTCCCGCAACTGTCAGTCCGTCACGAGTGACGTGCTCAGCCGTCGCGAGAACCTGCGCAGCAACATCGCAACGACGACAACGAAGCTACAGGCCTCCACCACAGACGCTGAGACACAGAAGCTGACCGGCGTTCTGGTCGGTTACAACGCGGAACTCGCAACTGTCGATCACGAGATCGACAACGCGACCGGCCAGGTGCTGACGCAGGATGCGGAGAACCGCGCGGATCGCGAACGGCAGGAACAGGCGCGACGTGAAGAGCGGCAGGCGCAAACGGAAGAGAGCGTCCGTCGCTACGGCGAAGTGTTCCGATTGGAAGACACTCCACCGCAATTTCCAACTGGCCGATAAACCAATCGCCTAACGATAGAAGCCAAGTCCCGATGAACGACTTCAACACGCTGTTTCCGAATTTCCTCAGCCAGTGCGCGGAAATGAACCGCGTCCTGACGCCGATCGCGTTCGTGCTACTGGCGATCGGCGTCGTGTCTTCGACTGTGACCGGCCGCCGCAGTCCGAGCGCTTATCTGCGGACCGTCGGGCGCACCTTCGCGTTCGCGGCGGTGCTCGCGTACTTGCCAACGTGGTCTAACGAAGCCGCCACCGTCGTGGACACAACTGTGAGGGAGACGCTGCACGCCGATCCGGCGGGCGTCTACGCGCAATATCAAAAGACACTTGCGATCAACAAAGGCACGACTGGTTCGGGTTCCGGCTCGAAATCCTGGTGGGACCTGCTCGATGCGCAGGCGTTGTTCGAGATGTTTATCTCGGGCGTGATGTGGCTGCTGGGTTTTCTCGCCAGCGTCATCGTCTTCTACGCGTATCTCGTCCAGAAATTCATTCTCTACGTTGGCTACGCGCTCGCGCCGATCTTCATCGGAATGCTTGCCGTGCGAACCCTGCATTCGATCGGCGTCGGATTTCTTCTCGGATACGTCGGCGTGATTTGCTGGCCACTTGGTTGGGGCGCGGCCTCCTTGCTCTCGTCTGGACTGATTCAGTTCATGACCGACCAGAGCTTTCTCGCCTCTGGCGGGTTCACGGGCGGCGCTGGTTACGGACTTCAAAATCTAATGGGGCTCGCGGCACTCGCGCTTTGGTTAATTTCGAGCACGATCGCCGCGCCGATCATTCTCCAGAAGGCAATCGCGACCGGCGCGCAAGTTGGACAAGGCCTTGTCGCGACCGCGACGACTGCCGGTGTTGCAGGGGCCACTGCTGGCGCAGGAGCCGCGGCCACTTTTGGCGCGGCCGGCGGTTTCGCAGGGCTTGCTGCTGGCGCTGCGGCCGGTGGAGGCGCGGCGCTCCTGGGAGCCGCTGAAGCATCGACTAGTGGCAGTTCGTATTCCCCGTTGGGCAGCATGGTCGGTTCCCTCGGCGCTTCGCGTGCGCCGCGCCGCCCGCGCAAGCCGAAGAAGAACGACCCGACCGGTGACGACGCAGTGCGTGAACTCCTTCTTCGCTCCCGGAATTAGCCATGGAAACAATCTCTTCTGATTTAAGAACAACGACTCCCGCTGCACAGCGACCGCGGAATGTTCGCCGTCGCGACGTCGATCCAGTGCGCGTGTTCGTCGATAAAGATCGTCTCGCCCGCTTCTGGTTCCTTGCCGCCGTGGCCGTGCTAGTCGGCGCGGCCGTTGAGCGCATTCACCTCGCGCGCGTGCTCAAAGAGCGCGAGCGCGTAGTGATTGTTGATCCAGCGGGAACGTTCTTCGTCTCGCCGCTCCTACAGTTCCAGGAAGCGCGAGAGCTGCACGCGCAACAGAGCACACTCGCAGCCGTCGCATTTCTCGAACGCAACCCAAAGGGCTTCGATCATCCCGAACTGCTGAAGCAGATGTTTCTTAAAGCTGCGCTTGAAAAGGCGCAAGCCGAGTGGACCGCCGAAGAATCGGAGTTCAAGGCTAAGCAGCTCCATCAAAAGGCGGAGATCGCGAAGATCGACTTTCTGGAAACACGCAGCGACACCGTGCTGACGCAGGTCAGTGGGCAGCTAATCCGCAGCGGGATCTTCCAGGAGCGCCCCTTCAGCGAGGCGGTGCCATTCACGCTCAAGCTCAAGATGCGTCGCAACCCAAACATGGTTGAGAACGGCCGTTTCCCGACCGCCATCCAGGATTTCAAGTATGAACCGACTCGTTAGGCTACTTCTGCTCAGCTTTCCGATCGTCGGCATGAATGCGCCTGCCGCCGAGCATCGAGTCCAGGACCTCGCGCTCGACGATCACACCGTCTACACCGTGCCGGTTTCCGGCACGCGTGTAACGACGATCAGCTTTCCGTCGCCAATTACTGCGATCGACGGCGCGCTGCTGACTTTGGACGGCAAAACGCCAGGGTTGTTCCAAGTCGCGCACACCAAGGGGACCGCATTTTTGTCGCTGCGCGCCCTGGCCAAGGATGCTGCGACGAACTTGAACGTGCGCTGGAACAATCGCACCTACGCGTTCGAGCTGCATGAAAGCGTAGAGCCTTGGTACTCGGTTGTGTTGCGCACCGGCGCCGAGAAATCAACCCGAGCGCCGCGCCCGCTGACGCCACCGCGCCTGCTCGGCTTGATCGACAAGGCGAAAGTGTTCGCATTGCTCCAAACGCAACAGCCGGATGCCATCGCGAATGTCGAGTACGCGGACTATCGCGACAAACCAGTCATTAGTGATTGCGGTGAGTACGCGGTGCGGTTGACGGAAGCCTTTCGTTTTCCGCAGGACGACGCGATCGTTTTTCATCTCGTTATTGAAAATCGCAGTGACAAAGCGATCGAACACGCCCCAGAAAAGTTGGAGGTGCG
>JBBRGM010000475.1:0-3986 GCA_038240725.1 Burkholderiales bacterium
GGTCGCGCAGACGGTGCGCGACCGGCCGAAAACCACCGTGTATTTCGACCGGCGCGGACTCGCACAGGCGCCGAGCCTTCTCACGCTGACCAGCGAACACGACATCGCCCAGGCGTTCTGCACCTCGATGTATCTGCCCTCGGAGCGCTCGTTCGTGTTTCTCTCGCTGTATCGCTCGTTTGGCTCGTCGCTCTACAGCGCCGACCAGAGACTGCTCAACCAGTATCTGATGCCGCACCTGTGCTCGGCCTGGAGCGCGAATCGCGTGTTCCAGATGGAGTACCTGAAGGCCAACGTGTCGCAGGAGGAGATCGCGCTCGCGATCGTCGATGCGAGCGCGCAGCTGCTGAATGCGGAACCCGGGTTTGCCGAAGTACTGAGCCGAGAATGGCCGGGGCAATCCACGCCCGAGCTGCCGGCGCAACTGCGGGAGTGGCTGGGCTCAGGTGAGGACATGCTGAAGCTGGGGCGGATCGTCGCGTGCCGCTATGCACTCGGCGATTTATCGCTGATCGCCGTGCGCGGCCGCACGCGCCTGGATTTGCTGACCAAGCGCGAGCTCGAGATCGCGCACGAATTCGGCAGCGGACAAAGCTACAAGGAGATTGCGCGCCGGATGAGCATCGCCCCGACGACCGTTCGGCACCATATTCGCGCGATCTATACCAAGCTCGAAGTTTGCGACAAGGGCGAGATGACCACACTGCTGCGCGAACGCAGTGTCTTCCTGGAAGACCGCGAGCTCGTGCAACGCTATCGCACGCTGAAGCAGAAACCCTTCGCGTGAACGCTAAAGCGTAAGCCGCCGCGTGAAGCTAAAGCATGAACTCGCTAAAGCATGAATTCTTGGCGCGAAAGTAGCATAAGCCCTGAGCGCGAAACTAGATGGGGCCGCTGTATCGGCGAATCGATCGCATGTCTCCGCTTGCCTCTCGCTGCAACTCCCCACTCTAGGTCTTTTCCGCTGCCGCGCCCATCGTTCATTTGAACGATAGGAGTCGAGCTCGCACCGCTCTAGATTGACGTCTGTCGATCGTGGCGGCGCGCGTCGTGGCGGCAAGATTCGAATGTGCCGCGCCGATCGGCGTTGGCACAGGCATGAGCGCCAAAACGATGCGCCCGTCGCACTAAAACCAGGCGGCGAAGCTGTTGCCGCGAGGCTTTCACTCGGAGAGACCGATGGACCACAGAATAGAAGGCCCGCTGGACCACAGAACAGAACGCCCGCTGGAGCATGGAACACCGCTGGAGCATGGAACACCGCTGCAGCATGGAACAAACGAGCCGACGGACCAAGGAACAAACACTATCGCGCGGCCCTCGCTCAGGATGGTGCTGCAGGCGCTCGGCGCACTCTGGATTCTGCTTACCGTGAGCCTGTGCGCGCACGCCGCGGACGATATCGTCATCTGCACCGTCGATGATTTGTCCGGCGACTTCTCGATCATGGCGACGCCGAAGACTTACGGGTATCAGCTTGCGGTGAAAGAGATCAACGACGCCGGCGGTGTGCTCGGCAAGAAGGTCAAGCTCATCACTTACGACGGCCAGTCCGACGTGAAGCGCTATCAAGAGCTCGCACAGAAGTGCGTGTTCGACGACAAGGCCAACGTCGTGATGGCGGGTTACACCGGCGCCGAGCGCGAGGCTGCGCGCCGCGAAGTCGTGCGCAACAAGGTGATCTACTGGCACAACAATCAGGGCGAGGGCGGCATTGCCGACAAGTACTCGTTCTTCTCCGGCCCAACGCCGGAGCAGCAGGTGTTGCCTGCGCTCAAATACATGATTCAGAAATACGGACCGCGCATGATTTTCATCGGCGCCGACTACAACTTCTGTCGCGCCATCGGCATGTGGACGCGCGTCGCTGCGAATTTGTACGGCGGCAAGATCGAGATGGACGAATACTTTCCATTCGGCGTTTCGCAGTGGTCGTCGACGATCCAGAAGATTCAGAAGATCAAGCCCAACTTCCAGGTGCATTGCCTGGTAGGCGGCGAGCAGGTGCAGTTCTATCCGCAGGCACAGGCCGCGGGCTTGAAAACGCCGATGTGGTCGAACGTCACGATCTCCGATGGCTATGAGCACAAACGGTTCGCGCCGCCCGCGCTCGACGGTATGGTGGTTCCACCGGGCTACATCGAGGACGTGCCGGGCAAGAACAGCAAAGACTTCGCGAAGAAGATTCGCGCGATGTTCCCCAACGTCGTCTATGTCAACGAGCACGCCGGTTTCGGCTACGTCGCGGTCAAGGCAATGGCGGAGGCGTGGAAGAAAGCCGGTACCACGGACACTGATGCGACGATCAAGGCGCTCGAATCCGACATCGAAGTCAAGGAAGCACCCGGTGGCAAATGGGTTCTGCGCGGCGACCAGCATCATGCGGCGATGGCGACCTATCTGTTCATGGTCGACAAAGATCACAACCTCAAGCTGCTGACCGACTTGCCCTACACCGAGCCGACGTTCCTGAAGAGCCTCGGCGTGGACATGCGCAAGTCGAATCCCGGACGACAGTTCCTGCCGAACGACAACCCTGCCTGGCAGAAATTCTTCGCGCAATAGCCGGATCCGCGTAGACGCCGTGCAGCTCACGCCGTCTCCGCAGTTCTTGCGCCGCCCACGCCGGATTCCGAAGATCCGCACCGCACCTGAAGACGGTGTCTGACGCCTCATGTTCAGCTTCATCTATCAGTACTTCGACAACATCGGCTTCCTGGTCTTGTCGGCGGTCGGCCTGATCGTGATCTTCGGGATGATGGGCGTGATCAACATGGCGCACGGCGAGCTGATGATGATCGGCGCCTACATCACCGCGTGGATGTTCTACAAAGGTGTGCCGTCGCCACTCGCGATTCTGTTTGCCGGCATCGGCGCGGCGCTCGTCGGTATCGTGCTCGAGCGGTTGATCATCCGCCATTTCTACAATCAGCTGCTGTCCTCGATGGTCGTCACCTGGGGCATCAGCTTGATCTTGAGTCAGGGATTTCTGCTGGTGTTCGGGCCGAGCACGTTGAACGTACCGACGCCGTTCGGCAGCTTTCCGGTCGGCGAGCAGACGTTCGGCACCTACCGGATGGTGCTGTTCGGCGTCGCGGTGCTGCTGATCCTGCTTGTCTGGATCGTGTTCCGCTACACGCGCTTCGGCGTGCTCGCGCGCGCCACCATGGAGAACCCCGACATGGCGGAAGCGCTCGGCACCTCGACCACGATCGTGCATGCCGGGACGTTTGGGATGGGCGCGTTTCTCGGCGGCGTGGCCGGCGGCATGTTCGCTTTGAGCGCGACGATAACGCCGTTCTTCGGCGCCAACTACACGCCGCTTGCGTTCATCACGATCGTCGTCGGCGGCGGCGCGAATCCGATCACCGGGCTGATCACCAGCGTGCTCGCACTTGCCGGCGTACAGACCATCGTCAACAACCTGATGAACGTGTACATCGGCTACGTCGCGATTTTCGCCACCGCGATCGTGATTCTGCTGGTCCTGCCGCGCGGCATCTCGGATTATCTCGAGCGCCGCAAGTTGTACCGCACCCGGAAGACGGCATGACGCTGCACAGCTCAGCCAGACGGCTGCCGTTCCTGCATCGCTTCAACGGACCGCAAACGGCGGGCAACGGTATCGGTTTCTGGATTGGGTTTGCCGTCGCGGTGACCGTGCTTGCGTTGAGCCCGCTCGTGCTCGGCCGCTTCCAAGTCATTAACTTCAGCAATTTTCTGATCTTCTCACTGCTCGCGATGAGCCTGTGTTTGATCTGGGGCTACGCGGGCATTCTGAGCCTCGGGCAAGCCGTGTTCCTCGGCATCGGCGGTTATGCGTTCGGCGTGGTCGCCATCAATCTCATCGGATCGGACGGCAACACAAACCTCGCGGTGATCGCCGGTGTTCTCATGCCGGTCGCGTTCGCCGCGCTGATCGGTGCGCTGATGTTCTTTGCGCGATTGAAAGGCGTCTACGTCGCCATTCTCATGCTGGTGATCTC
>JBBRGM010000476.1:0-3980 GCA_038240725.1 Burkholderiales bacterium
GCGATGTGTGTCCCTGTGCATCGGTCAACACGAAGTCGACCGTATTCGTCTCGTCGTTCGGATTGACCACGGCGATGGCGGTCGAGACATGCGCGCTCGCTTCGATGTAGATCCTGCCGCCACCGATCAGATGAGCCGCTGTCGTGGCAGTCGAAGTTGCGACTGCCGCGTCTTGAGCGCGTCGCAGGATTGCGAGTCCGCCAATCGGCGATGGCACGCCGTCCGCCCTGGCGATCTGCGCGTAGCTGCCCTGTGCTGAATCGATCGTACTCGCAGCAAGCGCAGATACATGCATTGTGGGAGCTGTCGCATCGCTGGATGCGCTGGCGGCGGCGCCGACCAAATCGAACGCATCGATTCGCACCACACCGTCTAGCGAGGCGGCGTTCTTGCGGCCGCTCACTTCGATCGTGATCTGATGTGCGCCGGCGCCGAGCGTGGCTGACGAATAGATCGGCGCAGGTGCCGCAGACGTTGCCGCAAACATATCGACTTCAGCTACGAGCGAGCCGTCGAGGTAGATGTTGGCGATGCCCGATGCGTTGTCCCGATAGCCGAGCACGCTCACCGAAGTTCCGGTGAACGAAAGCGTGGCGCGCGCGCCGGCACTCGGCGAATACGCCGCGGTGCCGCCGCTGTACTGCGAATACTTATCCGCGTACCACACGCCGGCGAAGTGCACGGCCCTTGCATCCTGTTGTATACGTGTCGAGCCATCGGCGCCGGCAGCCCTGGCTGGTGCCATCGCGACAGACGAGTCGAGCGCCGATATGACTTCGCTGGCGTCCGCCGTCTGATCGCCGCTTAGGGTTGAACGTACAACCGGAGGCGTTGCCACCGGCGGCGGTGGCAGGGCGCGGCCGGGCCCATGCGTCCAATCGGTCCACGCCATGTTTTTGCCCGGCTTGCTCGGCAGCGGCGCAGCGAAGTGCGTCCCGTAGCGATAGTTGATCAGGTACGGCTCCCAGGTGTCATCCGCTGCCGCCGGAAATCCATCCTGCAGATACAGCCAATTCATCGCGCGGAGCAGCGCTTTGTTAGACCAGTTGTAGGTGTCGAAACCGAAGCGTTTCAGAATCTCCGCTTGCACGACCGCGCCCTGCATCGCTTCCCATACATAGTTTTCTTTCGGCGGCGGCCACACGAAGATGCCGGCGTGGCGCTGATCGTCCGGCAACACGCCGTCGACGAGATGACCGACCTTGATGCAGCCCGCCGGATTTATCCCGACCGGTTTCGTCGCGTCGCATTGCCACGCGGGGTCACCGAACTTGAAGCCGGCGTACACGGTGCGATCGCCGAGCCAGCCCCGGAACACCAGAGCGGTGCGATTCAGCTCGACCATGTCGCCGAGATATGCGGCGACCGCAGCGCGGCTCGCGCCGGCATGCGTGCCCCAGTTGTTCGGCCGGCGCTCATGCGTCGCGCGCAGCGATTCGCCGTCGAGCGGTTCGGCCAGCGTGCGCGTGAGCCACGCGCGGAAGATTACGTTGCTGGCCGGCGGCAGCTTCACGAGATCGGCGGCGATAACGTAGGCCGCCAGCTCTCTCCCCAGCGCCAAGGTGCGACCGCCGAGTTCCGTGTTGATTGCTTTCATGCACTGATCGATCACTTCGAGCCGATAGCGCTGGTCGCCGGTGCGCGCGAACACGAGCGCTTTCGCGAGCACGTATACGTTGTTCATCTGTGCCTGATCATTGAGCAGAGGCAACCTTGGATTCGCATCGGCGCGCGCCTTCAATGCAATCCATGCCGGGCCGGTCATCGGCAGCGTCGAGAGCTCTTTTGCATTTACCCAAATACCACTGACGGTCTGGCCTCGCACGGAAACCGGGATGGCGAAGACGAGCAGGGCAAGCAATGCGGTGGCGATGTTCGCTAGTTTCAAAATGATTCTCCCCGTGAGTTGGTAGCGCGAGCGGCGCACGATCGGGCGATCGGCAACGACCCGCGAAGGTCTTTATGCCTTCGGAGTAATGCGGAAGCGGTGGAGCGAAGCTGCGGCGCGCGTTGCGACGGCAGTGCGCGCATGCTATGCACGAAGCACTCCACAAATCGCGCAGCGCCGGTACCGATGCACGCGGCGCGAAACGTTTATCGCTTGCTAACAGTCGGATAGGGGAGCGCGGGATTGCACGAGACACGATCGAGCGCGTGTCATTCCGGACGATGCATTTGAGCGAAAGTGTCGTCGATGACGTACGCGTCGACGTGCAGATCGCGACGCCAACGCCGTGTAAGCGACTTCGTGTGCTTGCACGGACTGCTCGCAATCCCGCGCCAGATGGCGAATCACGCGCGATGCGAGGATGCCGCGAAGCGTTCGCACGCATTTGTTTTGCGAGGACGACATGGCTGACGTAAAAGAGCAGCTGTTTTTGCGTCCCGGCGCGATCGAACGATGCGCACGTCACCGCCGGTCACCGACGAGCGGTATTCGCGCTCGCTCAACCAACGTAACACAGCGATCTCGAGCAAGCGGGCGAGCGTGCGGTTCGACTCGTTTGCGCGAGTGCAGCGGACGAAACACAAGCGCACCGCGAATTCTCGGGTATTCCAAACGCATTGATCGGCGGCCCGGTTGCGACCTCATCGAATCGAGTCCATCCTGTCGAACTGCGATCGGTTCACCCCAAAACAACCGCATCAACGGAGGCCATGCATGTCATCGAACCTCGACCAAATTCGCGATCATCAGCGCGATACGTGGGACCGTTTCTCCGCCGGCTGGAAGAAGTGGGACGCAATGGTTCTTACCTGGCTGGGTCCATTCGGTCAGGCGATGATCCGGCACGCGGACCTGAAACAGGACTCGAACGTTCTCGACGTCGCCGCCGGCACCGGTGAGCCTGGCCTCACCGCGGCGCCGCTGGTTCCGCGTGGTCGTGTAACGGTGACCGATCTCGCTGAGCGGATGCTCGCTGTCGCAGCCGAGAATGCGGCGCGCCGCGGCGTGACCAATCTCGACACGCGAGTCGCCGACGCCGGCGCATTGCCGTTCTCCGATGCGAGTTTCGATGCAGTGTTGTGCCGCTTCGGCTTCATGTTCTTTCCCGACGTCGCGCTGTCCGCGCGGGAGCTCGCGCGTGTCGCAAAGCCGGGCGCACGGGTCTCTGCCGCCGTGTGGGGCGTGCCGGAGAAGAATCCCTGGGCGACGACGATCATGGGCACGATCGGTCGCAATGTAGAGATGGCGCCGCCGCCGCCGGGCTCGCCCGGACTGTTTCGCTGTGCGCCGAAAAGGTTCATGCGCGATGTGTTTGCCGAGGCGGGCCTGCGCGATGTCGTCGAAGAAGAGGTCTCCAGCGAGGTCGTTCTCGAGACACCGGAGAAATACTGGGAATTTATGAACGACGTCGCAGCGCCGGTAGTCGCCGGGCTCG
This sequence comes from Burkholderiales bacterium, assembly GCA_038240725.1. GTDB lineage: Bacteria > Pseudomonadota > Gammaproteobacteria > Burkholderiales > SHXO01 > SHXO01. The sequence goes on from JBBRGM010000476.1 coordinate 3,384, forward strand.
CGAAGGCGGACGACGCCACGCGCACGAAGATCAAGGGCGAGGTTCTCGATTTGGCACGCAAATCGATGCGCGACGGGGCGGTGCGATTTCAATCCACTGCAGTTATAGTCGCCGGCACTCGATAGCCGGAACAGTCGCGCGAGGACGCGAGCGATGTTGTGGCAGACGCTCGCGCGTCGATCAACGTTGTGGGGGTGTCGCTAGCGCTTCACCGCGCGCCGATAGACGATCAATAGCATCAGATAGAGCGCGTAGGCCAACAGTCCGACGCCGATGATGCCGACCAGCCAGCGTCCGAATCGGCGATCGAGCAAGCGCAGCGCCCCGGTGACGCCGCGTGCCTCGCGCGCGTCGCCGCGAGAAGCGGCTTCGAGCAGAAAAATTCCGATGACCGAATTCACCAGCCCGAGTGCCGCGCGCCCCGCCTGGCCTAGCCGGATCGCTACCTTTCTGATCCACGAGCTCATCTTCTTCAAGTCGAGCTCATGCAAAAAGCGCGGGCGCAGCGTGTTGAATATGCCCCACAGGCCGGCGATAAAAAAGCCCGCCCCGATCGCCGCGACCAGCCAGCGGCCGAACGGCTGCGCGAGCAAAGCC
>JBBRGM010000477.1:0-3967 GCA_038240725.1 Burkholderiales bacterium
AATCCGTCAGTCGTCGCCGCGCTGACTGCAGATATACGAAACACGTCGACCGTCAGTCCCAAGCCGGAGTCGGCCTGTACGGAGATCGGCGATCCGACCACAGTATGGCCAGGCATAGGATTCGGAATTTCCGTTGTCGCATCGAAGGCCGCCGGTATGCCGGTTTGCTCCCGGGTGGGATATACGATCAACGTCGAGCCACGCGTGATCGGCGAAGCAGTCGCAGCGAAATCGATGGTGACTTCGGTCATCTCATCGTCGCGCGTCGTTTTGCGGCCGGCAGCAGCGCCCGCATGCGTGAGATCGCTCGATAGAATCACGAAGCGATGGTAGACGGCGTCCATCAAGCGATCCACCGCGGCAGCGATGTCGCGCGAAGCTGTCTTCGCGACCACTTCGCCGGCCTGCGCGAAAACGTACCCGGCGGCGTTGATACGGCGATACGGATCTTCTCCGGTGTAGTACGCATTTCTAGTGTCGTGCTCGAGATGTCCAACCGAGCTGGTGGTGCTCAAGTAGTCTGCGTGCGATTGCGCCGACTTGCGCAGCCGCCAATCGGAAATTACCGGCGTAACCCCGGCGCGCTTGCGGTAGTAGTTCACGCGATCCAACAGTACCTGGTGCGGCGCGCGCTGCTGACGCGGGTCGATAACGCGCGGCGGTTCGCGCGAAGGAACACGCGGCCCGGTCGAATCAGTCGTCGCGTTCGGCGATGTATTGATTTTCGTGTACGGCAAGACGGCGCTGTCGCTATGCGACTCGCGGCCGGGTGTGCGTTCGCTGGCGCGGACGTTGGGAGAGTGCGAGTCGGACGCTGCCGCGCCGGCGTGCGGTTCACTGCTATGCTCGGCACTGTGCACTGATGCAAGCGGCATTGCGCAAAGTAACAGCGCTGCGCTAACTTGCTTCGGGATCAGGCGCACGTAAAACCCACACGCATCCCCGCTTGTTGCGACCGACGGTCCATTGATTCCACGCTCGACATTGCAGTCAATAGGGTACCAGGGTCCGGCGGGGTATTTGAAAGCGACCGCTTTACTAACGGGGCGAAACCATACGAGGTTCGACTGTGTGATTAAAGAAAAGCCCGCGCAGGCGGGCTTTTTCTTGTTGCGACTGTTTACTGCTTGACGACATCCGACACGACGACGATCGCCGCTTCTTTGCTGTGATTCTCATACCAGTGATGCACGCTGCGGCCATCGGCGTACGCCTTGCCGCCGCCGCGCTCGCCCCCCGCCTTGCCGTCCACATTGAACTCGGACAGTGCGCCGCCATAGTAGTAAGCAACCGTCGGATTGTCCTTGTGGTCGTGCAGCGGGATAACGCCGCCGGGTTCCACCGTAAATACCCGCGTGCGAAGCTTCAAGTTGCCTTTCTCCGGTCCGAGGTCGACGAGCACGGGCTCGGCGGCCGCGATGCCTTTGCCCTCAGCAGGCGCCTTGTTCTGGCCGATCGCCTGTCCGCCGAGAAAACTTGCTACCAGCGCGCCAGCTAGTGCGCTTGATTTCCATTTGCTGATTCTCATGCTGTGTCTCTCTAAACTGTGCTTGTCGTTACTTGCGTTATCGCGGCCTTGATAGGCAGTCGTTTGACCTCGCAGCGATCGACGCTGAGAGGTGTTAACGCTCGGTCCTTTTTCAACGTCGAGAATCGCCATGCTCACAATCACGAACTACCGCCCGCGGTTTGACGGCGATCAGTTTCGTTGATAACGTCCGGTTGATAAAGGTCGCCAGGGTTGCGTGATCCGCAACCACTGGTTTCTAATTCAACGGATATCAATCGATGGCAATTAATTCATGGATCGCCTGACGAGCATGGGCGTGTTCCTGCGAGTAGCGGAGAAAGGTAGTCTCGCAGCTGCGGCCGAGGATTTCGACATCTCGGCGACCATGGTCGGCAAACACCTGCGCTCACTGGAACACCGGTTGGGCGGGCGCCTGCTGAATCGGACCACGCGCCGGCAAAGCCTGACTGAGCTGGGACGAACTTATTACGAGCGCTGCAAACAGGTGCTCGCGGATATCGAAGCGATCGAAGACACCGCCAATGAGATGCGCATAACGCCGCGCGGATTGTTGCGGATCAACGCGCCGGTCTCCTTCGGCAGCATGCAGCTCACGCCTGCACTTGCCGGCTATCTGGATGAGCATCCAGACGTTCAAGTCGATCTCACGCTGAACGACCGCACCGTCGATCTGGTTGAGGAAGGCTACGAGTTAGCCGTGCGCGTCGGCCCACTAACCGATTCGAATCTGATCGCGCGCAAGCTCGCGCCGTATCGTGTGATCGTCTGCGCGAGCCGAGAATATCTCGCGCGCTTCGGCAAGCCGAAGACGCCGGCCGAGCTGCTCAAACACAATTGTCTGGCGTTTTCGTACGCGTCACGCGGTCATCACTGGACGTTCGAAGGACCGTCGGGCAAGCGCACGATATCGGTGAGAGGAAGACTGCAGATCAACAGCGGTGCCGGGCTGCGAAACGCCGCGTTGAGAGGCATCGGCATCATCATGCAACCCGAGTCGCTGGTCGCCGAAGATATCGCGGCGGGCAGGCTGGTGCGGTTGCTATCGCGCTTCGAATGCTCGCCGCGGCCGATGCACATTGTCTACCTGCCGGATCAGCGGTTGACGCCGAAGGTCAGGAGCTTCATCGACTTCATGCTGAATCGGTTCGGCGGGCGAGGGGTTGCAGCGTCGAATTGAGTCTTCGGCGCGCTGCCGACGCTTGCTCAAGTGTTGACGACGATCCGCTCGACGTCGATGAAATGGCAATCGTCCGCCGTGCCATCTTCATGCACGAGCATCGCGAACGTACCAGGTTCGCCGATCGTAGTCATACCGTGGTGCCACGTGCCGGGGTTGTAGTTCACGCCCGCGTGGCCGTCGACGCGAAACGCGTGCAAGGTCGATAAATCCGGACGGCCGTCGCCGTCGTCTTTGCACACCACGACCAGGTATTCGCCGACGTCGAGTGGCATGAACGCCTGATTGGAAAACGCATGCCGCTCCAGGCAGCCGATCTCGAGCGGGAATTGCGCCGGCTTCGCGGCGATCAGCGCGAGATTCGCGCGAGCCGCGCCCGATCTGCCGTTCTCGACGCGGGCCGCGAAGTTCTCGCGTACATTATTGTCGGGCGCGCTGAGCACTTGGCCGAACGGCGCGAACGATTCCGCGTTCAACGGCTGCAACGATATTTGCATGACTGTCCTCGCATCGAATGATCAGGTGAAGCGCTCTTCACGACCGCGAACCAGTTGCGAAAGTGTAACCGCAATCACCAGCGCGCCGCCGTAGAAAAGATCCTGCACGAACGTGCTCACGCCCAATATCGACAAGCCGGTGATGCCTGTCACCAGAAAATATACCGCAATGGTCGCGCCCCACGGATTGAACCGCCCCGGCGATATGCTGGTCGCGCCGAGAAAACAGGCGGCAAATGCCGGCAGTAGAAACGTCATCCCCGAAGATGGATCGGCCGCGCCCGTCGTGCCGGCGTACAACACGCCCGCGCCCGATCCGAGCAGACTCGTCGAAATCTAACAGCTCCATCGGACGCGGTCGACGCGATTACCGCTCAGCCGCGAAACTTCGCGGCTGCGTCCGACGAACAACAGTCGCCGGCCGACCGCCGTATAGCTGAACACATACCAGATCACGACGCACACCAGCAGCGCGTAATAAAACTCGAGTGGCACGCCGAGCAGGCGCTTGACGATCACCCAATTGACCAGGGTCGAAGAAATTCCGCTGATCGTCATCGAATCGCCGATCCACAGCGTGATGCCGTGCAGGAACGTGCCGATGCCCAAGGTCACGATCAGCGAGTGAATGCGGAAGAAAATCACGAAGAAGCCGTTCACGATGCCGGTGAGCAGTCCCAACCCCAGCGCTGCAAGAATCGCCCAGCCGATCGGAACACCGAGGTTCACGTTGAGTACTGCGATCGTCATCGTGCTCAAGGT
>JBBRGM010000478.1:0-3965 GCA_038240725.1 Burkholderiales bacterium
GGTCGTAGGCGACATACTCACCGCCGCGAATCTCGCAATCCTGTGCGGCGGCTTTGACTGGTCTGCGCGCGGCAAGGTAGGTGAGCGTGCCGCCCAGCTTTTTGACTTGCGCCGGAAGAAGGCAATCGACGATGAGCAGCTGTTCGGCTTTGGTCACCGGCTGCCCGTCCGCCGCCTGTGCTTGCCTCGGGAGCGAGCCGGCGGCGAGCGAGGTCAGCGTCAACACGACACCCACGAAAGCACACGCGCTTCGTCGGGCGTGCTTGCAAACGCTTTGCGGCTCGAGTGCTGGTCGACGAATGGAGCGCCCTGCATATGACAAAAAACGATCGACTGATCGCAACGTGCGATGCGGCGCAGTCTCGTCCTCGAGCTGGATCTCGGTGGTACGTCGGTATGCGTCTGTGTTGGCAGCGGTCATGGCGGTGGGATGCTCATCGCCCACGGCCAGAGTCGACCGGCTCGCCGTGCATTCCGGACTGTCTCGCAGCATCGTGTTGGGCGCGCCGTTCAATCATGTCGTCTACTTCAAAGCCGGCTCGCCGTCGAGCCAGTTGCATGTATATGTAGAGCACGACGGTATCCCCTGGTTGAATCGCCGCACAGTGTCGAGCGACCCGACGCCTCGTGACCCGATCATGCTCAAGCTGATGATGCTCGATCCCGCGCCTGCCGTATATCTCGGTCGGCCGTGTTATTTCGGCTTGGCGAGCGAGCCCGCGTGCCAGCCACGGTGGTGGACTTCCGGCCGCTATTCTGAGCGCATAGTCGATAGTATGGCCGCCGCGTTGATCCGCTTTCTGGCAACGCGCCCATCCAGCGACGTTGTCTTGCTCGGGTACAGTGGCGGCGGCACGTTGGCGGCGCTGTTGGCGCCCAGGTTGCCGGGCACTCGCGCGGTTGTCACGTTGGCAGGCAACCTCGACGTGACCGCCTGGTCTGCCTACCATCACTACACCCCGCTCGATGAGTCGCTTGATCCTGCGGATCGCGGCACACCGCACGGAGACGTATTGGAATGGCATTTTCTTGCCGCTGCTGACACTAACGTTCCGCCGTCTATCGTAGGCCGCTACTTCGTTACGCATCCATACGCGCGATCGATCGTCATTCAAGGCTTCGATCACAGTTGCTGTTGGGACCAAATCTGGCCCGGCCTCTTGGCAGCACTAAATACAATGCTGCAGTCACGCGAGAGGCTACCGCCGCCGGCATTCGATGCCCATGGTCGATAAAAACGCAGCGCGCTCGACGCAGAACTGCCCAGGCGCTGTCCGCCTGCGGATCAAGCGCGTCGCATATCCAAGAGCTGTGGCGCGCGCGAATGTTCGACGCATTGGTTGACCCTGGCTGCTCAGAACTCCAGACGAACCCCAGCCGACAGGATGTGGTTGCTGACATCGCGCAGTCCGAGGACTGTGTCGTACTGAATGAACGCCGAGCGGCCTCGCGCAAATTGTGCTGCAGCGCTGACCCCCACCAAGAAGTAGCTGCGATCCGGCGCATCGGTCGGCACCTGGAAAGCGCCGTTAGCGGGATCAACCGAGAAGCTCATGGGTAGCACCAGGCTATCGTTGCGAAACTCGTGTTTCCATTCAGCGCGTGCACCCAGTGATAGAACGCCCCACGAGGTGCTGATCGGGCGGCTGCCTTGCAGTCCGAGCCCGCCGGTTAGCGAGTTCTGCGACTGCCCGCCGACAGCGAAATCAGTATCGATTGCACCGGACTCGCTAAATGCGCTGATATGCTGGTTGATGTAGTTGATCGAAACGAAAGGCGCAAACGCGTACGGTCCTCGAAAGAGGTTATAACCGATCGTCGCCGTTGCAGTGGAGCGTCTGCCATTGGGACTGGCAGTCGTGGTCTGCCGATCCCCGGCCGGGTCGACGAAGCGCCTGGTAGTGTCGTAACGATTGAACGCATGACTGACGATGCCGTCCAGATACCAACCTTTGTCAGCCGACCAATTGAAGAACGCGGACACCAGATAGCTGTCGAGATCGATTGAGCCGCGATCGAAGTTAAACGCTGTCTTGCCTTTTTGATAACCGACAGCGCCGCCAATGACGAGACTAGGCGAAAATCGGTAGTCGACGCCGCCCACCAGATTGAGAGTATGACCGTCGAAACCGTCCTGACGCGACGTGGCGCTTTGATCGCCTTTACTGCCTTCGACGGTGAAGAAGGTGCCAAGCCTTCCGCCATTGTCTTGGTCGGCGCTGGCCGCGCCCCCGGTTTTGTACGGCGCTCCCGCCAATCCGGGCAACGATGTCGCGTGATGCAAAGCGATATCGCCCGGCTTGTTTTCCTGCAGCGTTTCGATACGTTCTCTGACGATCGCCTGAAACTGCTGGCCGGATTGGATCGCCAAGGTATTGAACACGGCAAATTGGATCGGAGCGGCCGAGTCGAACGAAGCCCCCGCCGCTGTGAACTGACACAGCGGCGAGCCCGGCGTGCCGCGAATGAATCTCACGCTAGGACTCGAGGTGTCGGCGGTCTGCGGATTGGCGGCACACGAACGAGCCGCTGCTTGACTCATGCTCGCGGCAGCCTCGCTTTGCGCATGCGCCGTGCGAGGTAGCATAAGATCCACCGCAACAAAGCCGGCGATCGACAAGACAGCGATGCGTAGACACCACGAGGGGTACGAACGCCGCAGCTCTACGAGACGTTCGCGGAACGCACGAAGATGACTCATTGCCGGTCCCCTTTATTTTTATCTAAGGTGTTTGCAACCGCGTCTAATCCGATGCTCGAAGTCATGCGAAGAGGGCGAAAGTCCCGCACGATCAGCCAGACTACTCTCAACATTTGCCGAACCCGATATGCCAAAAGCTATAGCAGCGCTACTACTCGCCTTCACCTTATTCGCCTCCGTACAGACCAACATCGCCGCCGCCGGTCTGCAGAGTTATGTCGATCGAAGCGAATCCGCTTTCGCATGGACAGCAACGGATAAGGAAATCCACCCGCGAGGCACGCTGTATAAGCTGCATCTCGTATCGCAACTTTGGCAAGGCATCACGTGGGAGCATGAGATTCGCGTGTACGTGCCGGTGCGCAACGACACGCCGAGGACGATGCTGTTGTTCATCACCGGCGATTCTTCTCGTGGTTTCGATGACGAGCGAGGCCTGCAGATGGCCAACGCATTGCACGCCTCCTACGCAATCTTGTACGACGTTCCCAATCAGCCGCTATTGGACGGCAAGAACGAAGACGACTTGATCGCAGAGACGTTCGTGCGTTTCCTGACCACGGGCGACGAGGATTGGCCGCTGCTGATGCCGATGACCAAGAGTGCGGTGAAGGCGATGGATGCGCTGCAGGCGTTCGCTGCGCAGGAGCTCAAGCAGCCTGTACAAAGCTTCGTAGTAACCGGCGCATCGAAGCGCGGCTGGACCAGCTGGCTCGCGGCGGCGGTAGATCCGCGCGTCAAAGCGATCGCGCCGATGGTGTTCGATATGTTCAACATTCCCACCCAGCTCGCGCATCAACTCAACAGCTGGGGCGGCTTGAGCGAGATGTTGCGTCCCTATATGCAGCCGGGTCTGCCGAATTTTCTCGGTTCGCCGGCCGGCCAGCGCCTGCTCGAGCTGGTCGATCCCTACGCGTATCGCGACGAGCTCGGCCTGCCGAAGCTGCTGATCCTCGGCACCAACGATCGCTACTGGACGCTGGACGCACCTAATCTGTTTTGGTCCGAGCTTAGCGGTGCAAAGTACCTTCGGTATGTCCCGAATGTCGGGCACGGGCTCGGCGATCGCGACGGTTGGGTCGACAGCATGACGTGCTTCTTTCGCAGCGTTGCCGCAAGCAAGAGCCTGCCGCACATGCGCTGGACGTTCGAGCCGCTCGACGACCAATTGCAGTTGACCTTGCAGAGCGAACCGGCGGCCCGAACCATCTCGATCTGGTCTGCGCAATCGCCGACGCGCGATTTCAGAAAAGCGGAATGGACA
>JBBRGM010000479.1:0-3958 GCA_038240725.1 Burkholderiales bacterium
CAGCCGGCATCGCACCCCAGTCCTCATGGATTTTGAGCCCGAGACATCCGGCTGCCATCTGATCGAGCAGGGAGCGCGGCTTCGACGAATTGCCGCGCCCGAGAAAGCCGAAATTCATCGGCCACTGCTCGGCGGATTGCAGCATCTTGCCGACGTTCCATGGCCCGCCGCAATCGATGCCGACCGTGATCGGCCCGAGGGATCCGCCGATCATCGTCGTCAAGCCGGATCCGATAGCGTGGTCGACCAGTTGCGCGCTATCGAAATGAACGTGCACGTCGATGCCGCCCGGCGTAGCGATCAGGCCTTCTGCATCGCGCACCGTCGTTGCCGCGCCGCAGATCAGTTTCGGGTGCACGCCATCCATCGTCGCCGGATTGCCTGCCTTGCCGATCGCGACGATCTTGCCATCCTTGATGCCGATGTCGCCTTTGATGACGCCGAGCACGGGATCGATAATGACTGCGTTGCTGATCAGCATATCGAGCGCGCCCTGCGCGCTGTCTAGTCCCGCCATCAAACCCATGCCGTCGCGCAGCGTTTTGCCGCCGCCGTGCAAACACTCGTCGCCCGGCACCGCGTAGTCATGCTCGATCTCGGCGATCAGCGAGGTATCACCGAGGCGCACGCCGTCGCCTGTGGTCGGACCATAGAGCTGTGCGTATTCCTTGCGTGAGATGCGGGCCATCATTTACTCCGGTGATCGGTGACTAAAAGCGGTGATCGGTGATTTAAAGGCGGTGATCGGTGATCAGCAAATGCAAACGGCGATCAGCGACAAAAATTCAAGCGCCCTTGAAGCCTGCGGCTTTGGCTTTGCGCAGTGCTTCGGTTTTGCTGGCGGCGCTGTGGGTTTCGCCATCGGTCAGGCTGTTCAGGCCGAAGATCTCGCCGGTGCCGCCGAACGCGGCCAAGGTGATCTCTTTCCTCTCTCCGGGCTCGAAGCGCACGGCGGTGCCGGCAGGAATGTCGAGGTGCATGCCGAAGCTCTTCTCGCGCTCGAAGTCGAGCGCCTTGTTCACCTCGAAAAAATGATAATGGCTGCCGACTTGAATCGGCCGATCGCCGCGGTTCACCGCTTTGATCGTCGCTTTTCGGCGGCCTTTGTTGAGCTCGATATCGCCGTCCTGCGCGATGATCTCGCCGGGCACCACGGCATCTCTGCGCACGCCCAACTTTCCGGGCCGAATCGGCTCGTGCACGGTGACGAGTTTTGTTCCATCCGGAAACGTGCCTTCGATCTGCACGACCGGCAGCAGATCGGCGACACCGGGCATCACGTCGTCACTGTTGAGAATGCTCGAGCCGAAGCTGATCAGTTCCGCGACCGATTTTCCGGCGCGTGCGCCTTCCAGAATTTCGTCGACGATCAGCGCCGTCGCTTCGGGATGATTGAGTTTCAATCCGTTCCGTCTTCTTTTGCGCGCCAATTCGGCGGCAGTGAAGATCGTCAGGCGTTCCATTTCGGTGGGCGTCAGCAACATCTTTGGTCGGGTCTCCAAACGCACGTCGAACGCGTGCGAACTGCTAGCTCAATTGGCAAACAACCGGGACGGTTGCACTTCATGTCGCATGACTGCGATCTCGGTCGCCGGCGTATACGAGTACAACTCATCCAAAGACGCAGCCGGTCGCGCCAATATTTCCGCGATGACCATGCGCAATGCGGTGAGCGTTTCTTGCGCATGCAGATGGCCGATCAGTCCGAGACGCAAAGCCGCGCCGAGCAAGCTGACACACGCGGTATGCGCCGATGCAGCTTGCGCCTGTTCGCTGGTGAGTCCGGCGCCGAGCCACATCGCACCTTGCACCACGGACAGATGCCCAAGCGCAGCACCGCTTTTTACCGCCGCGCGATATTCGGTTGCGACGGCCGTGCCGATACGTTCGTGTACGGCGAGCAGCGACCCGCCCGCTCGCTTGGAACTTTGCCGCGACTCTGCAGGCAACGTCATCGCTTCGACCTGCTCGTCAATCGCGCCGAGCGTGATCAGGTTTCCGTTTGCGGCGAACGCGGCAGCGACGACGCACCGATCGAAACACGCCCAGCGGTGCTCGATCTGTCCGCGCATGAAGTCGGTCATTTGCCGGCTCTCGTGCAAACCGCCATCGGCAATCAAGGTCTCGACGCCCCAGGAAAACGCAATGCCACCGGCGGGGAAAAAACTGTCTGCTTGTTGCAGCGTGGCCAGCAACGCAGACGCACTCTGCGCGGTCGACGTCATCAGGTCACCGCGCTCGCACGGCACGTCCGTCCGTCAATAGCGGCGTCAATCGCTGCAGATACGCGTCCTCCGGACCTTGCAGAAGAATGCGCAAAGCGCCATCGCCGAATTCGACTTTCCAATGCATATTCCCCGCGAAGTAGCCGACCTCGAGTGCTGCCGCAGCGTCGCGCGGACGAATCACCAGCCAGTTCGGCGCCTGCATGCGAACGATGACTGCACGCTCGTGTTCGAGCAACAGCACCGCACCGTCGGCAAGCTGCTGCGTGCGCGGTAGCGCGATCGCGCATTCCGTGCCGCGATCCGTGATGACACGCAACCGATGCCGCTGCGTGTCCGCTTCCGACAGCGTTATGTATTCGATACCGTTGTGATGCTCGACGTCGTGAAGCGCGTTTTTTAGCGCGCTGTCTGTCACGAAACCGATGACTGAATTGAGGCGCTGCATTTTTCGGTTTCGCGAGGGGCTAGGGACTCGGGGCTCGGGGCTAGGGAAAAGCGTTAGGGCCTGGGCGCGTTGCGCCACCGGTTCGCGCGAAGCGAACCGATGTGCTTCACACCCTAGTCCCCAGCCCCTAGCCCCTCTCCCCTAGCACGCCGCTAGACGAGGACTTCGTCCTCGTCAGGCATGCGACTTCTGCTTCTCGTTCGGAATACCCGGAATCGGACATTCGTCGGTGCCCACTGTCGAACGCGTGATCGCTTCGACTTCCTTACGGGTGCCTTCCGGATCGTTGATCCACTTCTTGTAGAAGTCGTACGGACACTCGGCAACGCCTTCGGCACCTTCGCGTGAATTGATCTTGCCGGTGTAACCACGGTGCAGCAGCTTGAACAGATGATTTTCCGATTGCATGTTCTTGCGTGCGTCGCGGATCAACCCCTTCGACAACGCGGCGTACTGAATGCCCATATCTTCTTCGCCGCATTCGCCCAGCGTGCGACCGTCGAAGCCGATCAGTGCCGAATGACCGAAGTAGGAATACACGCCGTCGAATCCGGATGCGTTGGCGACCGCGACATAAACGTTGTTCGCCCATGCCATTGCCTTCGCCATGATCACTTGCTGGTCTTTCGCGGGATACATGTAACCCTGGCAGCGCACGATCAACTCGGCGCCCTTCATCGCGCAGTCACGCCAGATTTCCGGGTAATTGCCGTCATCGCAAATGATCAAGCTGACCTTGAGACCTTTGGGACCGTCGGAGACGTAGGTGCAATTGCCGGGATACCAGCCTTCGATCGGAACCCAGGGCATGATCTTGCGGTACTTCTGCACGATCTCGCCCTTGTTGTTCATCATGATGAGCGTGTTGTACGGCGCTTTTTTCGGGTGCTCTTCATGACGCTCGCCGGTCAGCGAGAATACGCCCCAGACATTCGCCTTGCGGCACGCGGCCGCAAAAATTTCCGTTTCTTCGCCGGGCACAGAGGCGGCGGTGTCGTACATCTCTTTCGAGTCGTACATGATGCCGTGCGTGCTGTACTCCGGGAAAATCACCAAGTCCATACCGGGTAGACCGGTCTTCATGCCTTCGACCATCGCCGCGATCTTGCGGGCGTTCTCGAGCACCTCGGCCTTGGTGTGCAACCTCGGCATCTTGTAGTTGACGACCGCCACACCGACGCAGTCGTTACTGCTGGAAATATCTCCATGTAGCATTCTGTCTCTCCTTCACTTCAGGTGTTGACGAAACGCTCGCCCTTGAGCGCTTGCTTGATTCCCCCGAGCA
>JBBRGM010000480.1:0-3951 GCA_038240725.1 Burkholderiales bacterium
CCTGCTGGAACAGGCTCCACGCATACGGCCAGTTGCGCAGGAACACCGCGCGGCCTTGACCGAACACGTGACGGCTCGGCTCCTCCGTCGCAGTAGTGACGGACGCCGGCGTCACGCCATCGTGCCCCACCAGGTCCGCCATGAAACCTAGCGCACGCCGATTGTTCTCACTGTCGATTACCGGACGTCCGTCGAGCAGCACGTCGCCGCCGTTACTCCAGACATATTCGAGCGCGTTGCAGACCAGGCCTTCGTACTGCTTCCCCTGCCACACGAAACCCTGCATGCCGAGCTCTCTGCGCTTGATCTCGCCTGCGATGTGCACGAGGTCGTCCCACGTCTTTGGCGGCGTGAAGCTGTAGCGCTCGAGCAGGTCCTTACGGTAGTACAAGAGGCCGGCGTCGACGAACCACGGAATAGCGTAAGCGCGATCATCGTAGACCGCTGCGGCAACCGGTGCAGCGAAGAATTCTTTGCGTGCTGACACCGGCAGCAGCGCGCTCAGATCGCGTAGCCAGCCGGCGCGCGCAAACTCCGCAACCCAGATCACATCGACGGCCAAGACATCGAAAGCCGCGGACTGCGCCTGCAAATTGATGGCATAGAATTGATGCTGATCGTCGCTCGACGAAGGCAGCGTTTCCTCGCGCACTTCGAGTTGCGGATGCTGGCGCTCAAAGTCGGTCAGCAATGCACGCAGCGGTGCCGGATCGCCGAATAATTTGGAGTGCTTGAAGACGAGCAGCGTCTTTCCGTCCGGCGCAGATGTGCGCGGTGCGCAGCCGACGATCAGCAGGAGGTTGAGCGCGAGAATACTTGCAGCAACGAATCGGTGCCGATTAAGCGCGCAGGACGTCATGGCCGCGCGATTGCCACGCTGCGGTAGAATCGGCCTTCTCCGTCGTCCAATTCCAATCCCATGTCCTCTGCCAGCGAAAAAGTTACGGTCAAAGCACCGGCACCTACCGGTGAAGGCCACGTCACCAACTTTATACGCAACATCATCGACGAGGATCTTGCGCAAGGCACCTTCGCGGGCCGCAAGTGGTCAGGCACGCCGGGTCCGGCATCGGCCAAGCAGAACGCGCCAGAAGATACGGCGCGCATCCGCACGCGGTTTCCGCCGGAACCGAACGGTTATCTGCATATCGGTCACGCCAAGTCGATCTGCCTCAACTTCGGTCTCGCGCGCGACTACGATGGCTTTTGCCACATGCGTTTCGACGATACCAATCCGGTGAAAGAGGATACCGAGTACGTCGACTCGATTCTGGACACCGTGCATTGGCTGGGGTTCGATTGGGGACCGCATCTGTACTATGCGTCCGACTACTTCGACTATTTATACGAATTCGCCGAAAGTTTCATCGAGCACGGACTTGCGTATATCGATGAGCTCAGCGCAGACGAAATGCGAGAGTACCGCGGAACGCTCACCGAGGCCGGCCGCAACTCGCCGTGGCGCGATCGTCCGAACGCCGAGAGCCTCGATCTGTTCCGCCGCATGCGCGCGGGAGAATTTCCGGACGGCAAATATGTTCTGCGCCTGAAGATCGACATGGGGTCGCCCAACATCAACTTGCGCGATCCGGCAGCGTATCGCATTCGTCACGCGCATCATCACCGCACCGGCGATAAATGGCGCGTGTATCCGAGCTACGATTTCACCCACGGCGTATCGGATGCGCTGGAAAACATTACGCACTCGCTATGCACCCTGGAGTTCGAAGACCACCGGCCGCTGTACAACTGGATCAACGATCATCTCGAACAGTTCGGCATCTTCGCGCGGCCGCTGCCCGAGCAAACCGAATTCGCACGGCTGAATCTGACTTATGTCGTGCTCTCGAAGCGCAAGCTGATTCAACTCGTTGAAGAACATCACGTCGATGGCTGGGACGATCCTCGCATGCCCACGTTGGTCGGCGCACGCCGGCGCGGCTACACACCGAAAGGCTTCCGCTTGTTCGCCGACCGCATCGGCGTATCGAAGTCGGACTCGTGGATCGAATACGCGATCCTCGAAGACTGCATGCGGGAGGATTTGAACGAGCGCGCTCCGCGTCGAATAGCAGTGCTCGATCCGATCAAACTCGTGATCGACAACTATCCGGAAGGCCAGGTCGAAACGCTGCATGCGGACAACCATCCGAAGAAGCCGGAAATGGGCAAGCGATCGATGCCGTTCTCGCGCGAGTTGTGGATCGAGCGCGAAGATTTTCAGGCGGTGCCGGCGAAGGGCTACTACCGGCTGTATCCGGGCAATGAGGTGCGACTGCGCTACGCCTACGTGGTGAAGTGCACGAGCTTCGCCAAGGATGCCGATGGCAACGTCACTGTCGTTCACTGCGAATACCTCCCCGAATCGCGCAGCGGCACGCCGGGCTCCGAACAGAAGAAAGTGAAGGGCAACATCCACTGGGTCAGCGCGAAAGATGCAGTGCAGGCGGAAGTTCGCTTGTACGACCGGCTGTTCGGCGTCGCGAATCCCGGTGCCGGGGGAACTGACTTTCTAAAAGATCTGAATCCGACGTCGAAGTCGATCGTCCGCGCGTACGTCGAACCAGCGGTAGTTGACGCGAAGCCGGAAGACCGAGTGCAGTTCGAGCGGCACGGCTACTTCGTGGCGGATCGAGCGGATCACAACGCTGCGCAGCCGACGTTCAATCGAACGGTGACGATGCGCGATTCCTGGTCCAAACAGGGCAGCTAGGCAGCGCCAAGCGAAAAAAAACCACGGCATGTTAGTGCCGCGGTTTTTTTGAACTTAAGGGTTATCACGATCCCAGGTGCCGCCTGGACTATCCCAGACGCCGCCGGGCCATGAAGCCTGCGCCCATGATCCCTGCGAGCACCATCGCCAGCGTTCCCGGCTCGGGTACCGCTTGCACGTTTGCGGTAAACGCGATCCCGTCATGCGAAGTGATTTCGCCCTGAAAAATTACCCGTACATAGCGATAAAGGCTGGCCGGTACACCCGTCGCAATCGAGCCGTCGGGAAAAAACTTGTGTGCCTGCCCGAAGCCGCTGTGCGACACGACATCGCCTAAACCGATCACGGTGGTCCAATCCGAATCGACTGCAACGTTCGGATCGACCGTTCCGACTTGAACCAGGATGAGGTTCGATTCCCCTGGAATCAGCGAAACCGAGCCGCCACCTCGATCCGTCCCCAGGCTGATGCTTGATGTCGCCTCCAGCGGCAGGCTCATCAAAGACCCCAGGTCCAACACGTTCTCCGGCTCGATAGTGATGTCGAAAGTGCCTCGGTCGTCGTTCGTGTAACCCTCGGCGATTGCCAGCGAATCTCCAGTAATTAAGACAATTGCCTGCGCCGGAGCAGACGCAGCCAACACCAAGGCCGTACCGACGAGCGCCGCACCTATGCGGTGAGCTGTGAAGCAAAACATAACGCCTCCTTGCAATATCTCGACTGACCTTTGCATTCGAACCAAATGTGACGATGCGAATACAATTCCCCGGGCGCGACCGCATTGCATCACCCGGGGCCTAAAACAGCAACGCCGGGAAGGTCAACCTGTTGTCAATCTTTGGTGAATTTCATAGAGAGAAGTCGCTGTAGAAAGACAAATCACTCGATCTTTGTGCAATGCAGCATAATTGCTACGTTTTTGTCTCCCGAACCAACCGGTTGGAGACGGTTTGCTGACCTTGAACATGCACAAAGCTGCGTTCAGCATTCATTCAGCACGTCTCCCTTAATGTACGTACACCAGCAAAACTGCTGGGTCGACACACAAGGAGAGACAGCATGAACACGAAATTTTTGGCACCCCTGGTAGGCGCGCGGGTTCTTGGCAGCAGCACGCTCGCTCTTGCCGACCATGGCCGTGATCGCGATTC
Organism: Burkholderiales bacterium; assembly: GCA_038240725.1. GTDB lineage: Bacteria > Pseudomonadota > Gammaproteobacteria > Burkholderiales > SHXO01 > SHXO01. The sequence goes on from JBBRGM010000480.1 coordinate 3,865, forward strand.
GGGCTATTCCAGCGAACGGGACTGGCAAGGGCGCGGCGGGTCCGACGGCCAACGCTTCGAGCGCGATCGGCGCCCAGATTTCCACCA
>JBBRGM010000481.1:0-3948 GCA_038240725.1 Burkholderiales bacterium
CCGCCGAGCGTCACCTCTGCCTTTGCGTATCCCGTCGTTCCCGACGCTTTCACCTCCCAGTCGTGCAGCGATGCGGCGAGCGCGCGCAACGCCTTGTCGCTCATCTGATCGATCGGACGCGTCGCACTCATCGCCTCGCACCACTGCTGCGCGAAGCGGCGCGGCAGATGGTCCGACAACAACGTGGATGGCAGCGCCGTGATGCGGCGGTTCGCGAACAACAGCGGCTCTGCCGGCAGGTCCGGCAGTAGATCGATGTGCAGCGGCGCGCCGGGCGTCCAGTAGGACGAGATTTGCAGAATCGCAGGGCCGGACAAGCCACGGTGCGTGAGTAGAAGATTTTCGCGGAAGCGGCCGCCGTTGCAGCTCACCGCCGTATCGATCGAAACACCGGAGAGGTCGCCGTAGCGCGCAAGCTCGTTCGCATCGAATGCCAGCGGCACCAGCGCAGGCCGCGGCGCGATGATGTTCAGACCGAATTGCTCGGCGACTTTGTAACCGAACGGACTCGCGCCGATCTTCGGAATCGACAGCCCACCGGTGGCGATCACCAGCGACGCGCAGCGATACTCGCCCGTGTCTGCGCGCAAGAAATAACCGCCGGCGCGCTTCTCGATAGACTGCACCGAGCATGGCATCTGCCAGTCGACTTTGCCGGCGTCGCATTCCGCCAGCAGCATGTCGATGATGCTCTGCGAAGAATCGTCGCAGAACAACTGGCCGAGCTTTTTCTCGTGATACGCGATGCCGTAGCGCTCGATCAATGCGATGAAGTGCTGCGGGGTGTAGCGCGCCAGCGCCGATCGGCAGAAGTCCGGATTGGCGGACAGAAAATTCTCGGTTCGACAATGCAGATTGGTGAAGTTGCAACGCCCGCCGCCAGAGATGCGGATTTTCTCGGCCAGCTTCGGCGCATGCTCGATCAGCAGCACGCGCCGCCCACGCTGCGCGGCTACGGCCGCGCACATCATGCCGGCCGCACCGGCACCGATCACGATTACATCGAAACTTGCCGTATCGCTGACGCCGTGCATGGACTAGCGAGACCCGCAGGCGGGCAATACGGATTTCATCACGCGCGCTCAGTCACTCCGGACGAGTGCGCTGCGCAACGCTTGCCACGGTCGCTACCAGCTCAGCCGGCTCGACCGGCTTGGAAACGTGTACGAGAAAACCGGCGCGCAGTGCGCGCGTGCGATCTTCGGAGCGGGCGAACGCGGTGAGCGCAATAGCCGCGACGTTGCCGCCCCGCCCCGCTCCGAGCGCGCGAACGCGTTTGAGCAGTTCGAACCCATCGACATCCGGCATGCCGATATCGCTGATCAACACGTCGGGCCGATTGGATTCGATCAGCAGCAGCGCTTCCGCGGCGGTACCGGCAGCCAGCACCTTCGCATGACATTCCATCAGTACTCGCTCGAGGAGCTCGCGGGCATCCGCTTCATCATCGACGACCAATACCGTAACACCCGAGAGATCCACCGGCTGGAAGTCGATCGAAGCAGCCGGCGTTTTCGGATGATGCCGCGCTTCCTTCATGCTGCGATGGATCACGCTGACCGGCAGATGGACGGCGAACGTCGCGCCGCGATTCTCGCCCGCGCTTTCGACGTGCACTGTCCCGCCATGCAGCTCCACTAAATGCTTGACGATGGAAAGCCCCAGACCCAGGCCGCCATAGCGGCGCGTCGATGACGAGTCGGCTTGGCGAAAGCGCTCGAATGCATAACTCAAAAATTCCGGCTTGATGCCGATGCCCGTGTCCGCGATGCTGATCTCGATGTGCGAGTTCACCCGCTGCAGCACGACCTGCACTTTGCCGCCCCTCGGCGTGAACTTGATCGCGTTGGACAGCAAATTCCAGATCACCTGCTGCAGGCGGCTGGGATCGCCCGAGATCGGGCCGGCGGCCGGGTCGAGCAATTTCTCGATGCGAATTCCCTTTGCATCGGCTGCCGGGCCGATCGTTTCCACCGCGGCTTCGATGAACGAGACCGGCGCGATCGGCTGTATATCCAGCCGCACCTTGCCCGACGTGATGCGGCTCATGTCGAGCAGGTCTTCGATCAATTGCGTCTGCGCACGCGCGTTGCGCTCGATCGTATCGACCGCCTTTTGAAAGTCCGCCGGATCCTTGGGACCACGGCGCAGCACGTGCGCCCAGCCGAGAATCGAATTGAGCGGCGTTCGCAGCTCGTGCGAGAGCGTTGCGAGAAATTCGTCTTTCATGTCGCTCATGCGCTCGGCAGTCGCGCGCGCGGACTGTTCGCTTTCGAGCAACGTTTTGCGCTCTTCGGCTGCCTTCTGCGCGGTCTCGTATAGCCGCGCATTGTCGATGGCGACGGCGGCCTGCGCCGCGACGCCGACGATGATGCGCTCCGCTCGCTGGCTGAACGCACCGGTTTTCGAATGTCCGAAGAACAAGCCGCCGATCACTTCGCCGGAGCGCGAGATCACCGGCATCGCGAGGTAGCTGCGAACCGGCAGATGACCCGCTGGCATGCCGTGGTGAGGCGCCCATTTTCCGTAGTGCGGATCTTGCAGGATGTCGTCGCTTCGAATCGGACCTTCGCCGTTGAACGTCGGCCCGAACAACGCCGTCGCGCGCGGCTGACCGAACTTCTCGAACGCCTCGCGCGGCGCGCCCGAGAGCGTATACAACATGAACGAATCGCCGTTCGCATCGGTGGTGTTGTAGAAGAACGCGCCGAATTGCGCACCGGTCAACTCGGTACTGAAGTCGGTTACTGCCTGCACGAGTGCCTGCAGCTCGAGCGTCGATGCGATCGCCGCTCCGGTCCGATTCAACAACTCGAGCACGCGCGCTTCGTCTTCCAGTGCAGCCTCGACCCGCCGTCGCTCGGTGATGTCGCGAAACGTCCACACGCGCCCGACGTCGCGCGCATCGACGTACTGGATCTTGGAGAAGCGCTCGATCGCTCTTCCGTCGACAAGCTCCAGCAAATCGAAGCTCTCCGGCGGAGACGACGCGTAGATGTCTGCGACCCTTGCCAGAAACAACTCGGGTTGCTCGAGTTGTTCGGCGGTGAACTGGAGAAGCCGCTGGTGGTTGCGCTCCGCCACGATTTCCGGCGGCGCGCGCCAGAGCTTCACATACTGCTCATTGAAGTCGGTGACCTTGCCGCTTTCATCGGTCACGAGAATCGCATCGAAGGTCGATTCCAACGTGGCACGCATCATCGACAACGTGCGCGCGAGCACTTCGGTCTTACGCTCGAGCTCCTCCTTTGCGTGGATCAGCTCCTGCTCGGCGCGCTGACGGGCTAGCAGAATGCTCTGCGCGTTCTGCAGCGCAACCGAGCGCATCCGCTGGTCTTCGTCGTCCGGCTGCGGCAAGTTCACGACACCCCGAGTATTTTTGCGGCAAGGGCGGTACCGCGGATACGCGCCCGGATCTTCTCAAACGCGGTGTCCCGGCTGGTCGAGGTGTCATCGCTGAAAGGCGAGAAGCCGCAATCGTCCGTGGTGCCGAGTTGCTCGACCGGAATATATTCGGCCGCTTCCAGCGTGCGATCGCGCACTTCCTCTTCGGTCTCGACGTGCGGATCGATCGGCGCGACGACGCCGACGAAAACGCGCTGATCCGGCTTCATGTAAGCGCGAATGATCTTCAACACGCGCGGACGGTCTGCTTCGCCGGCGAGCGCGACATAGAAATTGCCCGCCTTCAGCTCGAACAACCCGGGAAGCAATTCGGAATAGTCGACATCGGCGCTGTGCGTCGAGTCGCGATCGCCACCGGGGCACGTATGCACGCCGATGCGTTTACGCTCGTCGTCTGAGAATCGCGACAGCGCAAGATTGTTGAGATCGATAAAGCTGTTGAGCAGATTGCCCGATGAATCGATCTTCATCGCGAGGCGCCCTTCGGTGAAGTCGATCTGCACTTTGTGCGCGCCCTTTGCCAGGCAGCGGCGAATCTCGATT
>JBBRGM010000482.1:0-3946 GCA_038240725.1 Burkholderiales bacterium
CTGCAACGTCGAGATCAGCGACATCCAACACCGAATCGCCGGGGACCAGAGAAGCGGTGTGCCCATCGGGACCGAGACCCAGATGCACGAGATCCAGCACCGGCGGAGAGCCGGCAATCGCGTGTAGCTCGTTCGCATACCGAGCCGCTGCCTGTATCGGATCCGTCGCTTCGACCGGCATTGCATGCATACGCGCAGCAGGAACTCGCGAGAGAAAACTCTCGGCAATGTGCGTCAGGTTGCGGTCGATATCTCCAGCTGGAGCGACGCGCTCGTCGACTTGGAACACGTGGACGGCGTCCCACGGAACGGTTTCACCAGCCAGCATGCGCAGCATCGCCCACGGCGTTCTGCCGCCGCTTACCGCCAGCGTGAAGCTGCCGCGGGCCGCAATCGCGACGCGTGCTTCGCCGGCGATGATCTCAGCGGCGCGGCGAGCGACCGAGGTTTCGTCGGCCAGTACTCCGATCTTCATCCGACGCGCAATCGGTGTAGAGAACGAACGGTTATTTCTCGCCCGATTTTTCCACATGGCCGCCGAACTGGAAGCGCATTGCCGAGAGCAGCTTGTTCTGAAAGTCGGCTTCGCCGCGAGAGTTGAACCGCGAATACAGCGCCGAGGTGAGCACCGGCGCAGGCACCGCCTCGTCGACGGCGGCATGGATCGTCCAACGGCCTTCGCCGGAGTCGGAAACGCGGCCGGCGTATTTGGCGAGATCGGGATCCTCGATCAGCGCGTTGGCGGTGAGATCCAACAGCCACGAGGCGACCACACTGCCACGCCGCCACACCTCGGCGACATCGGGCAGGTTGAGGTCGTACTGATAGTGCTCGGGATCGCGCAGCGGCGTGGTTTCGGCGTCGATTTCATGCGTCTGCTTGCCGATGTTGGCGTTGCGCAGGATGCCGAATCCTTCCGCGTACGCAGCCATGATTCCGTACTCGATGCCGTTGTGGACCATCTTGACGAAATGACCCGCGCCGTTTGGACCGCAATGGAGATAACCGCGCTCGGCGGTTCCGCCCGCCTTGTCGCGTCCCGCTGTGCGCGGAATGTCGCCGATGCCGGGCGCAAGAGTCGCGAAGATCGGATCGAGGCGCGCGACTACCGGCGCCTCGCCGCCGATCATCATGCAGTAGCCGCGCTCGAGTCCCCATACGCCGCCGCTGGTGCCGACATCGACATAGTGAATGCCCTTCGCGGAAAGCTCTTTCGCGCGCCGGATGTCATCGACGTAATGCGAGTTGCCGCCGTCGATGAGAATGTCGTCGCGCTCGAGGAAAGGCAGCAGATCGGCGATGCTCTGGTCGACGACTGCCGCCGGGACCATGAGCCATATCGCACGTGGCTTCGCGAGCTTCTGCACGAAGTCTTGCAGCGACGTTCCGCCGACTGCTTTCTCTTTCACGAGATCCGCCACTGCTTTGGGCGATCGATCGAACACCACGCCCTCATGCCCGGCCTTGATCAGGCGCCGAACCATGTTGGCGCCCATTCTGCCCAGTCCCACCATGCCGAGTTGCATACGCGCTCCTATGACTTCGCTTGTTTCAGTTGCCGATAACGCTGGATCAACGCATTGGTCGAGCTGTCGTGCGCAAGCGCGGGCGCGCGCGAATCGGTGAGCTCCGGGATGATGCGCTGGGCGAGCACTTTGCCGAGCTCGACGCCCCACTGGTCGAACGAATCGATGTTCCAGATCGCGCCCTGGGTGAATACGCTGTGCTCGTAGAGTGCGACGAGTCGGCCGAGCGCGGCTGGTGTCAGCCGTTCAAGCAGCATCGTATTGGACGGCCGGTTGCCTTCGAACACGCGATGCGGCACCAGCCAATCCGGCGAGCCTTCCGCCTTCACTTCTTCGGCTGTCTTGCCGAACGCAAGCGCTTCGCCTTGTGCAAATACATTCGCGAGCAAGATGTCGTGATGCTGGCCGAGCGGGTTTAACGTCTGGCCGAAGGCGATGAAGTCGCAGGGAATCAGCCGCGTGCCCTGATGAATGAGCTGATAGAAAGAATGTTGGCCATTGGTACCGGGCTCGCCCCAGTAAACCGGGCTGGTCTCGTAGGTGACGCGATCGCCGTCGAGCGTTACGTGCTTGCCGTTGCTCTCCATGGTGAGCTGCTGCAGATACGCTGGAAACCGCTTCAGGTATTGCTCGTAGGGCAATACCGCGACCGTTTGCGCGGCGAAAAAATCGCTGTACCAGACCGCCAGCAGCGCCATCAGCACCGGCAGGTTGCGCTCGAACGGCGTACTGCGAAAGTGCTCGTCCATCTCGTGGAAGCCGGCGAGCATTTCGCGGAAATGAGCGGGTCCGATCGCGAGCATGGTCGACAACCCGATCGCGGAATCCATCGAGTAGCGACCGCCGACCCAGTCCCAGAATCCGAACATGTTGGCGGTGTCGATACCGAATGCCGATACCTGCTGCGCGTTGGTCGACACCGCGACGAAATGCTTCGCCACCGATTTCTCATCGCCGCCGAGACCTTTAACCGACCACGCGCGCGCGGTGCGTGCATTAGTCATCGTCTCCAGGGTCGTGAACGTTTTCGACGAAACGATGAACAAGGTCTCGGCAGGATCGAGATCGTGCGTCGCTTCAGCGAAGTCGGTGCCATCGACATTGGACACGAAGCGCGCCGTGATAGCGCGCTCGCTGTATGCCTTCAGCGCTTCGTACGCCATCACCGGGCCGAGGTCCGAGCCGCCGATGCCGATGTTGACGACGTTGCGGATCGATTTGCCGGTGTGGCCCTTCCACGCGCCGCTGCGCACGCGATCGCAGAAGTCTGCCATCTTGTCGAGGACGGCGTGGACCTGCGGCACGACGTTCTCGCCGTCGACGAGGATCGATGCGCCGCGCGGCGCGCGCAACGCAGTGTGCAAAACCGCGCGCTGCTCGGACGCGTTGATCTTGTCGCCGCGAAACATGGCGTCGATGCGCGCGCGCAAACCGGTTTCCTCCGCAAGCTGCAGCAGCAACTTGATGGTCTCATCGGTCACGCGGTTCTTCGAGTAGTCGAGGTAGATGCCCAGAGCCTCGACACTCTTGCGCTCGCCGCGTTTCGGGTCTTCCGCGAACAGCGTGCGCAGGTGCAGCCCGCGAATCTTTTCGTAGTGCGCGGCGAGCGCCTTCCACGCTGGCAGCTGCACGAGCGATGTGTTCGATGTCATGACCGCTCCTAGCCTGCTTTCTCGAGCACAGTGCTCTTCGACGCGATCACCGCCAGCAGTTCATTCCATGACTTGACGAACGCCGCCGCGCCTTCCTGTTGCAGCTTGGCCGCGAGCGTATCGATGTCGACGCCTGCGCGAGCGAACTGCGCCAGTACCGCTTCGCAATCGCCACCATCTGCGGGCAAAATCGCACCCACGTCGCCATGATCGGCGAATCCTTTCAATGTTGCTTCCGGGACGGTGTTGATCGTGAGCGGCGCCGCCAGCGCCTTGACGTAGAGAATATCCGGTGCCTTCGGATCTTTGGTGCCGGTGCTCGCCATCAGCAGCCGCTGCGGTCGCGCACCGGCGTTGCAGACGCGGTGATAACGGGGCGATGCGATCAGGTCGTAATAGGCTTTGTAACTGCGCTGAGCGATCGCGATACCGAGCCGGTTGACCAGGTCCGCCGGCACCTTATCCGCGATGGCGACGTCCCAGCGGCTGACGAACAGCGATGCGACCGATGCGATGTCCGGCGTTAGTCCCGCCGCGATACGCCGCTCGATGCCGCGCAGATACGCTTCCGCCGGCGCCAGGTATTGCTCACGCGAAAACAGCAAGGTCACATTGATGGGAACGCCCGCGAAGATTGCTTCCTCGATCGCGGGCAGTCCTTCTTTCGTGCCGGGAATCTTGATAAAAAGATTAGGCCGTCCGGCGCGCGCGTGCAGTTCTTTCGCTATGGCGATAGTGGCCTTGGTATCGAACGCGAGCAATGGCGAG
>JBBRGM010000483.1:0-3936 GCA_038240725.1 Burkholderiales bacterium
AGAAGACGCGGACCTGTATTCGGAAATCATCCAAGGCATTCGCAGTCAGGTCGACGCAATCGTTTATCCGACCATTCCGACCGCAGGGCTGGGCGAATACCCGGCAGGCGACACGGGACAGAATCGCTTCGCGGTGATGGAAGAGCTCGCCAAGCGCGGGTTGCTCGAAATGGCTGCGATCGATCCGGGCTCGACCAACATCGCGTATTACGACGATGTGCGCGAAGATCGCGAAGGCGGCTTCGTTTATCTCAATCCGGAAGAAGAGATTCGGCAAGCCTTGCGCCTCGCTTCTCGCCATCGCTTTCATCCGAGCTACGCGATTTACGAACCGGGTTTCGTGCGCCTCGGCGCGGTGCTGCACTGGCGATCGAGCTGTCCGTCGCCCATCTATCGATTCATGTTCACGAGCGACTACACCTTCGGATTTCCACCGGAAGATTTCGGGCTCACCGCGTATTTGAATCTGCTCGACCTCGTCGCACCCGGCGCGCGCTGGATGGTTGCCGGCCTGGGCGTCGACATACTGCCGCTGATACCGCGCACCATCGCGGAAGGCGGCCACGTTCGCGTTGGACTCGAAGACGCATCGTTCGGCAGCGATCGCTCGAACGTGCAGTTAGTCGAAGCGGCGGCGATGCTGATCGACAACAACGGCGGCGATCTCGCAACCGCCGCCGATATTCGCGCAGAGTTGAAAGCGGTGGAGATGGGAGATTAGGCGCTGCGCGCCTAATCTCCCATCTCGAGGGACTAGGGGCTGGGGGCTAGGGACTAGGGGAGGAGCCGCACATAGTGCGGCGCTGTTCTTGTCTTGAGATCAGCGCGGAGCGCGACACCCTAGCCCCCAGTCCCCAGCCCCGAGTCCCTAGTCAGCGCTATAATCGACCGGACACGTTTGCTTATCCAATCACTCTCTCCATAGCATATGACCGCGCTGACGACAAAGATCGGAATCACCATGGGCGATCCGTCCGGCATCGGTCCGGAAATAATCGTCAAGGCACTGCAGGAGATGTCGCCTGAGCTGCGTTCGGCGACGGCGGTGATCGGCAATCGCGATTATCTCGTGCGAGCGGACAAGTTGATCGGTTCCGGCATGAGCTTTACCGATGATCTCGACGGCGCGCGCAACGGCGTGGTGCCGGTCGTGCATGTCGCGACGAAAGATCAGGATCAGATTCAAGACGGCGTGATCACGCCGGCGGGTGGCGAAGCGGCATATCAATACGTCGCGAAAGCAGTCGAGCTTGCGCTGGCCGGCAAGATTGCAGTGATCGTGACGGCGCCGCTGAACAAGGGCGCGATGCATGCGGCCGGTCATCATTTCGACGGCCACACCGAGCTGCTCGCTCAGCTCACTGGCGCGAAGTCGTCGTTCATGCTGCTCGCGTCCGACAAGCTGTCCGCTGTGCACGTCACCACGCACGTGAGTTTGCAGGGCGCGACGAAGCGCGCGACGTCGGAACGCGTGCTGGCCACCATCCGTGCCGGCAACGAACACTTCAAAGCGCTCGGTTTTGCCAGCCCGCGCATAGCGGTTGCCGGCCTCAATCCGCACTGCGGCGAAGGCGGCATCTTCGGCACCGAAGAAATCGAGAACATTATTCCCGCCGTCGAGCAGGCACAGCGTGAAGGCATCAACGTGAAGGGACCGATCTCCGGCGACACGGTGTTCTATCGTGCCACCCGCGGCGAGTTCGATCTTGTCGTCGCGCAGTTCCACGATCAAGGTCACATCCCGACCAAGCTCATCGCATTCGATGAGACGGTAAACGTAAGTCTGGGCCTGCCGATCCGTCGTGCGTCGGTCGATCATGGAACGGCGTTCGACATCGCGTGGCAAGGCAAGGCGAGTCCAGTCAACATGCGCGCCGCTGTGGCGTATGCGCGCATGATGGCGGAGCGCATGCCGGCCAAGCTCGCGGCTTGATCGGCTCAAGCCACTCGACACTAAGCTCAATCAGCATGACGCCGCCGCGGGTCGTCATCGTTGCGGACGATCTCACCGGCGCGATGGATGTCGCAGGCCCGCTCGCGGAGCGCGGTTTGAAGACATATGCGGTTGCGACGATCTCCGGCTGCACCGCGCAGCAGCTCAGCGGTGCGCAAGTCGTTTCCATCAACGCCGATTCCAGGCATCTTTCCGCCGATAAAGCTTCGCAGCGCATACGCGACATCGTGCGCGACCTCGTGCATCCGCAAGCCGACATTCTCATCAAAAAGATCGACTCGACCTTACGCGGCAACGTCGTCGCGGAAACGCTGACGATGATGGAAGCGAGCGGACGTCGCATCGCGGTGGTGGCGCCGGCGTTCCCCGCGCAAGGTCGGACCGTGATGGACGGCATCGTCCACGTGAACGGCACTGCGCTGAGAGACACCAATTTCGCGCGCGATGCGTTATCGGCACCGCCGCTGGAACCGCTACATGAGTTGTTTCGCGCCGCCGCGCCTGAGATGCAGGCCGAATTGTTGCGCGCGGGCGATCCGCTGCCTGCGTTCGATCAATCGTGTTCGGTAGTGATCGCCGCAGACAGCGCCACGCAAGACGATCTGCGTAATCTGATTCAGCGTCTGCAAGACAGCCTGCGCGATGTGCTGCTGGTGGGTTCCGCCGGCGTTGCGCAGGCAGTCTCCGATGTTTGCTTCACCGCCCCTCAGCAGAAAGTGGTGCATCCGCGGACCGAGGGACGGCTGTTGTTCGTCGTCGGATCGCGCGCGGAACAAAGCGCGCAACAAGTGGATGCGTTGCTGCGTTTACCGAACGCGAAGGTATTTGGCGCGCCGAACGGTCAGGTCGACGTGCGCGCGCTGATGCAGGCGCAAGAGACGGTACTGATCATTCGGTCGACGCCGGACGCCGATGGCCGCGAAGGCGACGCAGCCCAGGTCGCGCGTGGTTTGGCCGATGGCGTTGCAGCGGCGCTCGAATCGGATACATTTGCCGCGCTCATCGCAACCGGCGGCGATACGGCGACAGCTATCCTGGAACGCTTGTCGCAGCCCGCGCTGGAGGTAATGGGCACGCTGTTGCCCGGCATACCGTACGGCCGCATCCGCGGACCGCAGGGCGATGTGTGGTTTGTGACCAAGGCCGGCGGCTTCGGCGCGCGCGAAACTTTTGCGACGATCGCACAGCGATTACGAAACGCTTAGGCCATCTCAGCAGTGCTAGCGCTAATCGCATCACTCGCGAGGTCCACTGTGACTTTCATCCGAATTGCGCTCTGCGCGCTCCTGCTCATCACCGCAACGGCCAATACCAGAGCCGACGATGTGCCTGCGAACCGAATCGTTCTCGGTCAGATCAGCTTGTCTTTCTACGCCGTCACCGCCGGCGTCGTGCAGGAAGTGCTCGAGCGACTCGGACACACGGTCGAGATCGTGCAAGGCAGCCATGGCCAGATATTTCCGCAGTTGGCGTCGGGCGAAGTCGATATCCTCGTCGCTGCCTGGCTACCGCACGGGCACGCGATCTATTGGCAGCAATACGGATCGCGTGCCGAACCGCTCGCAACACTGTACGAAGGCGCGCGATTCCAATGGATGGTGCCGACGTATATTCCCGGCTCAGCCGTCGCGAGCGTCGATGATCTCTTGAAGCCCGACGTGCTGGGGCGCATCGAGCATGAAATCCACGGCACCGGACGCGATTCGGGGAACATGATGGTGTCGGCGCAGGTGATGCAGGCCTACGGCTTGGACCGCGCAGGTTACAAGCTGCTGCCCGGGACAACCCAGACGTTCTATGCAAACTACGATCGCGCGATCGCGGAGCAGCGCTGGTTCGTCATGCCGCTGTGGCAGCCGCATTACATAAGCCGGGTCGGCAACATGCGCGCGATCGCTGAACCCAAAGGCCTGCTCGGCGCACCGAACAACGGCACGCTGGTCGCCAGCAGGAGCTGGGTCGCGCGCGCGCCCGAACGTACG
>JBBRGM010000484.1:0-3877 GCA_038240725.1 Burkholderiales bacterium
TGAAAGGCGGACGTGGGATTTTCGGATTGACCTATACCGATGCGAGCGATGGACTGCTCAGCTCCGCCAATTGCGGAGTCGCCACTTGCGGTGCAGTTGTCGCCGCGAGACCGGTGGGCATGCGAGCCCCGCTGGGGCCACGACTCGGTACGCGACCGAGTCGAGCACGGCTGCAGCCCGCCCGCTGCTTGCGGCTAGAATTTGTCGGTCAAACGAATCCTTGCTCAGTATCGATTCTGCGCACGCGCGTGCCAATCCCTCTTTGGAGGTAACCACCGAGAAATACCACCGAGAAACCGTTGGCCACGCACAGCAACTTCGTTCACGCAGGAATGTCGACCTCGAATCGGCTGCCGCCTTCGGCGCGCGCGACATAGCGCACTTCGCCGCCATGATGCTGCACGATCTGGCGCACCAGCGCGAGCCCGAGACCGACACCGCCGTCTGCTTCGGACGCGCCGGGTGGGCGATAGAACGGCGCAAAGATCCGCTCGCGCTCGCTTTCTGCCACGCCGGGGCCGTCGTCTTCTATCGTCAGGCGCGCGGCGCCTGACGACATGCGCGCGACCGATCCGCGCACCGCTGCGCTGCCCGAATAGCGTCGCGCGTTTTCCAGCAGGTTGCGAATCAGCCTGCGCAGCATACGCGCGTCGCCGCGGACGACCGCTGCCTCGCCGCTCACTTGCGCGCCGGTGCGTGAGCTCTCTTCCGCCAGCAGCGCGAGGAGATCGACGTCTTCGAGATCGACCGGCTGACCTAGCGTGTCCAGTTTGCTCGCGAGCAGCAGCTCGCCGATCAAAGCATCTAATTCGGCGATGTCTTTGGCGACTTGATCGCGCAGCTCGGAGCGCGCGTTGCCCGCAAGCAATTCGACCGCCATACGCATGCGCGCGAGCGGTGAGCGCAGCTCATGCGACGCGCTCGCGAGTACAGTGCGTTGCGCGCGGAGCAGGCGATCGATGCGGTCGGCCGCGCGGTTGAAGCTCCGCGCGAGGTCGGCGACTTCGTCGCAACCTTCTACTTGTACGCGTGCATCCATATGGCCCGTGCCGAGCGCATCGACGCGCCCTTTCAATCGTTCCAGTCTGCCGGTGATGCGCCGGGCAAGCGGATACGCACCGATTGCGATCACGCCGGCGAGCAACAACAGCGCAGCGGGCAGCCCGAGCCCGGCGCCTTTGCGGCGATGCTTCCAGCGTGCCAAGGCCCAGCGGCCGTCGGGCATATGCAGCGCGACGATCGGCGGCCCGCCGCCGGCTCGCAGCCAGCCGCTGCTGGTGCGATCTTCGCGCGGCGCCGGCAGTGCCTCCCCGGCGCTTGCGAGCAAGGTGCCGTTCGCACCGCGCACGGTAATGTCGGTATTGAATTGCTCGGCGAGCTGGTCGATCTTGCGTTGCAGCTCTTGTACCGGTCGATCAGGTGCGGGCAGCACTTCGCCGATGAGCGCCGCGATGCCTTCGATCGCACTGTGATCTTGACCCTCGGCGGGCATTAACCACCAGGCCAGCGCGATGACGACGCCGAACAGCAACAGAATGCCGACGAAGGCCAGGTAGATTTGCAGATAGAGACGTCGCATCGCGCTTAGGCCGAGATAGCTCTCGTTTGCGGGGCGCTGCACAGAAGCAGGCGTCGATTGCTTGTCGGCGCAGGCGTGCGCAGCGCGCTACCCATCCGGTTGTCGCGCAAACACATAGCCCGCGCCGCGCACGGTGATAATCCGACGCGGATGTTTCGGATCTTCTTCGATGACGGCGCGAATGCGCGAGATGTGCACGTCGAGACTGCGATCGAATGCTTCGAGCTCTTCGCCGCGCAGCTTGTCCATCAGCGCTTCACGCGACATCACCCGGCCGGCGCTGCTCGCCAGTGCCCACAGCAAATCGAATTGATAGCTGGTGACACTGCGCTCCGCGCCGTCGACGCGCACCACTCGCGCGCCGCGATCGATTTCCAGCTCGCCGAAACGCAGTAAGTCGGCATTCGCGCCCAGCACCGATCGGCGCCGCAAGATTGCGCGCAGTCGCGCCTGCAGCTCGCGCGGATTGAACGGCTTCGGCAGATAGTCGTCCGCGCCGATCTCGAGGCCGACGATGCGCTCGGTTTCATCGCCGCGCGCAGTCAGCATCAGAATCGGAATGTCGGATTTGGCGCGCACGCGCCGGCACACTTCGAAGCCGTCGAGATCCGGCAGCATGACGTCTAATATCAGCGCGTCGAACGATTCATGCTCGAGCAGACGAATGCCGGCGGCAGCGGTGCCGGCGCTCGAGATGCGAATACCCAAACCGTTCAGGTACTCGGCCACCATGCCGGCAAGCTCCTGGTCGTCGTCGATCATCAAGACGCGGTCGGTCATGCTTCGGCTAGCGCAGTTGAACGGGTCGATTTAAATTCGTGCTCATTGTACTGCGCAGTAAAAAGCCGCCGTTCATGCGGACACGGCGGCCTGCTCCTACTCGCGCCTAAAACCGGTTACCAGCGCCGCATGTTGTTGGCCATCTGCGCCAGCTTGCCACGCTGCTCCGCGGTGAGCACGTCGGCTGCATCGGCGATCACGTTGACCATACGATCCGACGCCGACTCCGCAATACGCATCTCATCGCCGCGAATGCTCTTCAGCTTCTCGCGATCCACGGTCGGCTGCGCCAGCGTGTCGACGAACGCCTGTCTGTTCTTCATGTGCTGCTCGCGCGCCTGCGACAAATCTTTGAGCGCGTCCTGCACGATCGCTTTGATCCGCGTTTTCTGCTCATCGGTTGCATCGACTTTGCCGAGCATCCATTGCGTGGCTTTGTCGGCACGCGCGGCGCGCTCTTCCGGCGTCGCGGCACTCGTGCGCTTGTGACCCCAGCAGCCGCGGCCGTGCCGCTCGCCATCGGGGCCGTTCTGCGCTTGCGACCACACGCTGAAGCTCGACACCGCCAAGGTGCCCAGCAGACCGCCCAGGGCCATCCCACGAAAAAACTTGCGGCGGCCCCTGCCACCACGCTGCCGCTGTTGCGGCTCACTCGTATTGCTGTCCTGCTCGCTCATACTTTCTCCTGTGTCGATTCGGCATCGCGCTTAGGCAATGCACGATTGAGAGAATAGCGAGTGTGGTTTGCGCGCCGTTGTCCACCACGTAAAGTTTCGTAAAGTCCTGCGATTGCGTGCTTCGTACCGACGTACGAGCGGGCTAGTATTGCACCTCCATCGTGATCGTCGATATGCCTTCGCTGGAACGCCATGTTCCTGCGCCTTTCGCGTTCTTGAATTTCCCGGTGCCGCCGACCAGCTCAACCGTGCCCTCACCGGTAGTATCCGCCGAGCCCTTTCCGGGTCCCGTCATGAGTGTGCCTTGATAGCGGTAATACGTCTGATCGCCATTGCGGTGTGTTCTCAAGGCAAACCCGGAGACCTTGCCGGTACCGCCGACGAGATCGAGCTGGCCGTAGTTGATTGCCGGTACGTCGTTCCAGTCCGGATTGTCGCTAAAGGTCATGTCCGTGCGCACGGTGCGCACCAACTGGTGATCCGGCTGGTCCCCGGGGGGCTCGATCTTGACTGAGATGATCGGGCCCATCTGCGTCGTGTAGGTGAGCGTTTGCTTGTCGGCTGCCTCCACGGACAGCGCCGACGAAGCAGTAACGAGGACAACAGTAACGACCAGCGCGAAAACAAACGACATACGGTTCATGGCGGTCTCCTCTAGTTATTTCAAAGAGTCCCTCCAGCCGATGCCGTTATAACCACAAGCCCCGATTCGTTCTATGACGGACCCGTTCAGGTCCGACTACGAGCTACGCGCACCGGACAGTGAGTTGCTCCCTGTGCATGCAGATCCCCCTTGCAGGTGTAAAAGCGGCTCGAGTCGGAACCGCGCGGTGAAAAGCAT
>JBBRGM010000485.1:0-3865 GCA_038240725.1 Burkholderiales bacterium
GACGCGCGTTGCGTCAGGTGCGGATGGATGCGAGGCATCGCGACGAAGCCAAGGTAGGTACCTTGGCGAGGAGCGCAACGATGCAGACGCCGCACCTGACACAACCCAATAATCTGTCGTCTCTATAGAGGGACCGGGGTGGTTTGGGCCGATGGCTGCGTGGGCTCCTCCTGGTGTAGGCGGGCTACACGGCGTCCTCGCCCTCTTGCCCTCGGCCCAAATCACCCCGGTCGCGCACGCAAGACTTGTTCAGAGCTTCCCTAGCTGAACCAGCCATCCGCCTGCGCGCCGTTCGTCGTATGCGCAGTGCGTAGATGCGCGTCTCGCAATAGAGCTTCTCTCGCGTACTACTTCTGTCGTACGCGCAAACGTTAAACCAACAAAACGTCAGGTTTGGGCCGGCAACTCTTCGCCGGCTATTCGTTTGGCATCGCGCTTTATCTTTGGAGATATGTCGGCGTTCGTGGCGCGAAACGACAATGCGTTCGGGTCGGTGAACCGGTAGGGAAAATTTCACCGATCCCTTTCGCGTCGTTTTTCCGATCCATGAATTGTGCGCTGTCGAGCAACGCTCGCAGCGTTCGCATGAGGAGTGAACCATGAACCCGCATATTCATCGCCGGCTCGCTGTTGTGCTGGCGTCGCTCGGCTGTCTGCTGCTGAGCTTCGCGGCGCAAGCCACGCCGCAGTGTTACCGCTACGGCGGCGCCTGGGAAAACAACATTCCCAATAAGCTGTATCTGTATTTTCCCACCGCAGCCGACGCGAGCTTTCCCAATTATCCGCAATCGTGCGGCACGCCGGTGTCGCCGGCACAGCCGTTCAACGTAAACGATCTCGACAGCTCGATCGGCACCACCGGTCAACTGCGCGATCGCATCTTCGATGTCGTGTACGACGACTACTGCGAGATGAATGTACAGGTGCGCCAGTCGACCACCAATCCGGATGGCTTCGGCACGCTCGATCCGCGGCGCAACATCGTCGCGGTAGGTTCCGATAGCGGCGGCTGCTACGGCGTCGCGCAAAATTATTCCAATCAGATCGACTTGAACGACACGCATCCGGTCGATCACGCGCGTGTCTGGGGCGGCAGCTATCCGGCTGGTTGCGGTCCTTCGCATGGCGCACTCGAAGGCGGCAATTCGACATTGGATCGCTGGGCAAATGCCGTGGGCAGCACCAGCGCGCATGAAGCAGGTCACAACTACGGTCTTCAGCACGGCGATGACAGTTTCATCCACACCGGCGAGGACAATCGCTTCCTGCACATCATGCCGTCGGCGACGTTGCCCGGCGAATCCGCACCGGTGCCAACGTGCGATTTCCGTGCGCAGAAGCGCCATTTCAGCGACACCACTTACAGCATCCTCGCGCACAACGTCGGTCTGGTTTCGCAGACGATGGGCAACTGGGACTTCGTCAATCCGAACACGGTGAACGCGTCGCAGCTGCGCATGGAAGTGTTGAGCACGGCGGGCTCGCTGACCTTGACCTACTGGTGGAACGGCATCTGGTCGCCATGGAGCGCGCCGAGTGTTTCCGGGCCGCTCAGCACCACGGTTTTCCAGGGCGTTACCTACAACGTGTTCCACGTTACCTGGAATGTCGGCAAAGCCTGGGAAGCGCGCAATATTCCCGGTACTCCGCAGACGCCGTCCGTCGTCCCGCCGGGCACGACGTTTCATATCGGCGCGGAATTCAACGGCTCGCATTACTACGATCCCGACCCCTACATCATTCACGACGTGGTTTTGCTGAATGGATCGGGGAGTCCGCTGCCGCTGCAGCCGCGCATGGCCGGTTACGACAACGGCACGCTCGACATGAGCTCCGGCGATTTCGTCCTGAAGTTCTTCAATTTCTCGCAAGAGCTGATTCTGCAGGACATCACGATCTACGAGCTGCCGCGCAAGATCTCGCTCGATTCCATGCAGTACGGCAAAGAGCTGAAGACCTGGGACGGCCAGATTGTTCTGCCGTGGAGCGTGACCAAGCACGATGACGTGCGGCTGACGAAAGACGGCGCCCGACTATCGTTGCGCAATCTGTATCAGCAGGGCCACCACGTATTCGTTCGTCACGGACGCGAAGATCCCAAAGATGCTTCGATCTCCGGTGCGGATGAAAATCCGGACGTGCCGGGCAGCATCAGCGTCGATCTATTTCCCGCCACCACCGTATTCTTGACGGCAAGGGTGGTCGATCCGAACACCAAGTACAGAGACCCGAAAACCGGCGAAGAGAAGAACGCCGAATCGCTGCTGTTCTATCAGTTCGCCGGCAAGCGCGAGCGCCGGCCGCTCACCGGCGATGTCACCGGGCTGACCAAGCTGAAAGCCGTCTGCACCGATCTCACCACGCGTCAGTCGTTGACCTCGGAAGTCCTCGAGAATCGCTGGGATTGCACAGCCGCAGGCTTCTCGGCGAGCCAGGGCGACAGCGTCAACATCATCGTCAAGGGCACTTTCAACGGCGAGCGCGATGCCAACGGCGGTGTGCCGCTGCGCGGAACGGTCGAAGGCATGCTCACGCAGAAAGTCGTGTGCACCAATCTCTCCAGCCGCGCCAGCGCGAGCGCCAAGCTCGATAGCGGCGGCAACTGGGATTGCCACACCGACGGCTTCGACGTGAAAGCCGGCGACAGCATCAACATCATCGTGAAGGGCATCGTCAATTAGACGTGCGCTTCGAACAGACATCAGGAGAATCACCATGCACAAGCTAGTCAAACTTGCGGTAATCGCGGCGATGGCTGCCGGCGCCTCGACGCTGAGCGCAGCACCGCTGCAAAACGGCAGCTTCGCCGGGGGCACGCTCGCCGGCTGGACACAAACCGGCAATGCCAGCGTCGAAAATTCCCTCGCTGGACCGGCGCCTTCCGGCAATCCGTTTCAGGCCTTCGTCGGCAACGTCGGCGTGGCGTTGTATGCGCTCGGCTCCGGTGCCGCTGTTCCCGGCGCCACGCTGATAGGCTCGATCGGCGTCACACCTGGGGATTTGGCGCTGTTGAAGGATCCGGCAGACTCCGGGGGCGTCGATTACGGTTCGGCGATCACGCAGACGTTCAACGCGAATGCGGGCGAGCAGATCCGATTCGACTGGAACTTCCTGACCGATGAGTTCGAGAACCACAACGGCAACGATTTCGCCTTCGTGGTTTTGGATGGCAAGCTCGAGCGCCTGAGCAATACGTTCAACCCGCTCGGATTGACCAGCAGCGTGTTTTCGAACGAAACCGGCTTTCAGGCGTTTTCGATGAACGTGCTGACCAGCGGCTTGCACACGATCGGGTTCGGCGTGGTGGACGTAAACGGCGCTCTCGGTGCATCGGCCGTGCTCATCGACAACGTTCGTGCAGTTCCGGAAGCGGACAGCGTGTTGATGGTGGTGGCTGGGCTGAGCTTCATGGTGTTTATCGCGCGTAGACGCACGACGAGCACCAGGGACTGGGGGCTTGGGGCTCTGAACTGCAGGGACTAGGGGCTAGGGAAGCGGCGCTGCGCGCCGCTTGCTAAACAAAACCGCGGCGTCGAGATCGATGCCGCGGTTTCTATTTCTACTGCGAAATCTTCTACGCGAAGATCGCGTAGAGAATGCCGCCGATCAGCAGATACTTGATCACGTAGTACAGCGTGCGGTTGAATTTCTTCATGCGTTTGCCGAGCGGCTCCCGCCGCGAGCCTGCATCAGCCGGGGCTAATGTGGAATGACGCGACGACAGAATCGGGCGGCGAGGACCGTTGGTGAATGCCCTCACCGGCCGGATAAGGGCAGACTTACTTGAACTCCGGAAATGCGATCGGCACGCTCGACGACAAGATGACCGAGCGGCCGCTCAAAGGCACGCTGATGAATTGCTGTC